>NZ_BAACAP010000247.1:0-155752 GCF_045865695.1 Scytonema hankhaensis NUACC26 | reverse complement strand
TGCTGCAACTGCCTGATTCTCCCCCACGCCTAAAAACGTTGGTCTCGGTAGACGAGTCCTACGAACTTTGTCGCCAACTCACAGAAAAGTACGCCAAAACTTTTTACCTGGCTACTTTGCTGATGAGTAAGGTAAAGCGCAAGCATATTTGGGCAATCTATGCTTGGTGTCGTCGTACAGATGAACTAGTGGACGGTCCTGTTGCTGCTATTACCACACCGGAAACTTTGGATCGGTGGGAGCAGCAATTGAAATCCGTTTTCTCAGGACAGCCAGAGGATAACTTCGATGTAGCTCTCGTGGATACGCTTCACTCTTGTCCGATGGACATTCAACCCTATCTGGACATGATTGAGGGTCAGCGCATGGATCTATACCGAAGTCGCTACCAAACCTTTGAAGAGTTGTACCTCTACTGTTATCGCGTCGCTGGTACTGTAGGCTTGATGTCAACAGCAGTTATGGGTGTGGATACATCTAACCAAACAGCCCCTTGGTACAAGAGTAAGCCACCCCACAATCCTACCGAAGAGGCAATTTCTCTAGGAATTGCCAGTCAAATGACCAATATCCTGCGCGATGTCGGAGAAGACGCACGTCGGGGGAGAATTTATATTCCCCTGGAAGACTTAGCGAAGTTCAATTACACCGAGCAAGATTTGATCCAAGGTGTTATTGACGAGCGATGGCGATCGTTGATGTACTTCCAAATAGCCAGAACGCGCCAATTTTATGCAAAAGCAGAAAGAGGAATCAGCTATCTATCTGCTGATGCGCGGTTACCCGTATGGGCAGCTCTCATCCATTACAGTGGAATTCTCAAGGTTATTGAACGCAGCGATTATGACGTGTTCAATCAGCGTGCTTACGTGCCGAAAATACAAAAGTTACGTACCTTACCAGTGGCATGGCTGCGAGCACAAGTGTTATGAGATTTGTCATTAGTCATTTGTCATTTGTCATTAGTTGAACAAAGGACAAAGAACAAATGACAAATGACAATTAACTATTGACACTTCAATCTTTACTCTGGTACTATTAGTATTCGTGACCCTGGAGAGGTGGCTGAGTGGTCGAAAGCGGCAGATTGCTAATCTGTTAACATCTTTTGGTGTTCAGGAGTTCAAATCTCCTTCTCTCCGTTATTTCAGCCATTCGTAGAAGATTTTAAATTAAGTCTTCTACAAATTTTTCTACGAATAAAACAGCAGATGTCTAAATCATCTAGCATAGGGAGGAACTGTTTCTACAGTTCCTTCTACATTTTTAAGTACAGTCATTGTTTAAAAATCTACCAAGATAGAATAAGTATAAAGACGTTGTATGATTTACAGATCGGCGCATAAATTATTATCTGAAAATCATGTTGACACAATTTGTATTAAATCAAAACAATCTCCTCAGCACCTTCTCCAAACGCCCACAAACCCCACAACAAGACAAAACAACCCAACGATACGTCAGCGAACAAGACCTCGTTACAGCTTCATTTGAACGGGAACTAGAGCAAAATGTAATCCGCTACATCCTCGGTACAAGGAAATCCGACATCAACTTACTTCTACCCATCAAGAACGCACTGTGGTCGCTGTGGAATAACAGTTGGAACCTAGGAATTAATCATGCAGCAAATGATATAAGAGCGAAGTTTCATAACAACAGTCAATTGGCGGAATTTGCCAAGAAAAAGAACGATGAAATCAAACAACTCAGTGATGAAATAGACCAGATAAATTCTCAGATAGAACGCATTAACATTGATTATAAAAAAGAAGATGGTTCCTATAAACTTAACCGAATACTAAAAGATAGCGGTCGCAAGGGAACCTTCACCGATGACGATCGCAATAAAGCACTGCAAGCAATACAACAAAGTGAGCGAGAACTCAATCAACAAAAACAAGATAAACTTACAAAACTTATAGAATTACAAACTGTTGAATCTAACAAACCCCAACGTATTAGAAAACAAAGGGAAGTTACAACTCCTATTATTAAAACAGAACAAAATCCTGTAGAAAAAACTGGTAGAAAAAGGGTTCGCTCTCAACCAGTACTTACTAACGGCACACCACAATATCAAAGAACCGCCCCCACAAATAACAGGCAAATTGAAGCAATAAATGATGAGTTGGACGAACTCAATAGTAAATACAAGAAACCCAACGGTACTTACAATCTCAACAGGATTCGTGAAGATGGAACCAGTATCAACGACATCAAACAACGTGAAAAATATCTCAACATTGAACGAGAGAAAGTACTCGACGAATTAGAACGAATTGAAAATGCACAACCACGAGTTCCACGTCAACCCCGTGAAAAGAAAGTGCGCGAAATTGGCGAATCAAAACAGCGATCGACACCTCCTGTAAGGAAAGGCAATATTATACCGACCCGCGAAATCAAATCCGGTAAAGGACGAGCAACACAGCAAGTAACATCACGTCGTTACGAACAACAGCAAGCGGGTGGCACCAATCTCGAACAATCAGAATTCGGTCAGATTTACCTGGAACAACGACTCAACAATTTAGCAAAACCACTCGCTCAAAAATACCACGAACAATTAGTCGGTACGAAAGAAAATCCAGGCATCATACCACAGTACTTCAACGGTAACAGTTTAGTAAACGATCGTAAACTGGTGGAGGATATACGAAAAATAACTGGTGAATCTCTATCCGATGATTATAAGCAAGCATACGACATACTAAATAGTGCGGTATCCGAAACCAGAGAAAATTCCAAAGCAGCACAAATCAGACGATTAGAAGAAGACGTAAAAAAAGGTAACAAAGGAGCCGTTTACACACTCGCCGCAATACGAAATCAAAAGTCGGGCGATCGTACATACTCATTAAATGAAGATGAACGTAAAGCAATACAACTGTTAATTGCAGAAGAAGCGCCAGAAACTATTACAGTTAACGAATTACAACAATACCAACAGCAAGCGAAACGTCATTGGCAGCGAACTAAAACAACCAACATTACACACCGCATTGCTCAAACTGAGATGGCACACGCTTACAATCTCGGTCGGTTGGATTACTACATCAATAACGACATTCAGTATGTTAAGTGGAATGTGAGTGGAGAACATCTCAGAAGAAATTTATCCGCAACTAGTGTACGAAAATATAAAAGCGTGCATCGCTTAGAAATACTACACCAACCTCGAAATAAAGACAGTAGAAAAATAGCTAGGAGAAGTGGCGCACTTCCAACACCTGGATTTCAAACACATGGTACTGTCTGTCCTGTTTGTTGGGAGCGATCGCAGCGAGATGAAGGGTTGGGCGCTGGTATTTATCAACTCGCTCAATTGCGCCGCAATCCACAACTCATGCCAGCACTCCACGCTCATTGTGGGTGTTGGTTATCGCCTGTAGATGAAAATGATATACCAAAAATAACAGTACCAATTAATATAGGTAGTTTTTTTGACAACAACGTAGCTAAATGGGCTGGTGCTGGAATACTCGGTACAGTACTCATGTACGGTGCTTTTTGGCGTACCAGAAATCGCCCCATTTTTTCTACCAATCCCATACCAACGCCACGAGTTCCACGTATTGTACGAAGTATTGTTGAAACACTTGATGAAAATCGCGATAATGTAATGCGCGTTGCTGGTAAAGTTGCGAACAATGCAGATGATGGTGATGCTACACCTCTCATTCAACCACCACTACCAATACTCTTCATACCGGAGATAGTTGACATATCGCCAATTGAAGAACAAGTTAACAACGCACTCAACCAACCATATGAAAATAGTAAATATTCAACAGTTGTTAACCAAGTGGTTCGTAACAACATATCAATAGTACATTCATCAAATAACGTAAGTCCTAACTATAATGATGCAGTCAATCAGAGTTTGCGCGATTTGCAACAACGTGTCGAACAGTATGTTAATTACACTAAATCAACACCTAGTTTATTAAAACGTCAAATATTGAGTTCGTATAAGAAAGATTTGGACTACTTAAATAAAACCATAAACAGCTTACAAGATAGTAACGGTATGTTGTACGCTCAAATTCGTAACATTCAACAGCTTATTCGAGATGGAGAACGAACTATATCTACATCGCTACAAATTGATGATGTAAAAGGGGTGTTTGCGTCAACAAGTACGGGACGACAGTTGTACAATGAGTTAGCAGAGTTGGATGCAACCCTACGAAACCGCATTCAATTATTACAACCGAACAGTTATTATGACGAACTCATTCAAATACGCGAACAAGTACTTCAGAACACAGATATAGCAGAAGATTACTTTAAAAAAATTAAAGATATTGTTAGCAAAAACTTTTCTAAAATACGTAAAAACGATAACGTAGGTATAGCACGAAGAGTCGAAGAACTGTTTGATGATGTTTACAATTCATCGAATATTACAATAGATAAATATAAAGAAATATCGGAAGAACTTACAAAACTAGAAACGATATTAAATGTACGTTTGAATAAAGTGTCAAAAAGTATTATTGATGTAGACATAGAACAACTATTGACCAAGCGCATGAATGAAGATGAAGTGTTAATGGCTATGACAGTGTTAGCGTATAGAAAGCAAATACGATTACTTAAAAATAAAATATATAGCATGACTAATTTACTTATTGATAAACTTCAGTAATATGATTTATTTTTTATCTAATATTGGAGAATTTTCTAGAGGTAAAGGTGATAAAGATAAACGCAAACGCAGAAAACGCAACTGGTTGGGGTTGGGTGTTAGTTCGCCAAGGTAGAAAAAATTAAGGAAATAAGAATAAAACCATTTGGTGGTAAGTTAAACAAAGGATTGAGTCATATCACTAGAAATGTAGATCCGCGACTTGGTGTAATGGCTCTTATGGGTAGTTCTGCTGTGCTTGGTGGAGCAATGTTAGCTGGTGGAGAAGCGATCGCTAACAAAATTCGTAATCGTAACAAACGTAAATAACTATGCCTCAAAAAGACGTAAAAATAAAATCCTATGTACGAAAGGGAAAGATAGTCAAAGGACACGATAGAAAAATAGACTTGCGATCGGCACTTATCGGTGGTGGTGTGGGCGCACTTGGAGTTGGTGCGTTAGCAGGTGCTTATATGTTAGGTAAACGAGGAACTGTACCAAAATCGCATTTGGATGATATCAAAGATTTGTTAAAAAACAAACAACATATCAAAGTTGAAGCTCCTTCAGTTACGGTTAATCCGCCGAACATCAATGTAGTAGCACCAGCGTATTCGGAATCTGTAGCCCGAAATATACCTGTTGGAGCAACTAACAATGCGATCGTTAATGTTGGTGAGGAAATAAATATCACCAAGATAGCACTACCAAAGAAAATAAATAAACTCAGTCCTCGTAGCATCGATCGTAAAACCAACGAAGCACTCAACATGAGTGACGATGCTCTGGAGCGCGAGATATCAAAATATGGAGCAAGAACTGAACGTTTCCAGAAAACACTTACAGATGTTACAAATGCCAACTTACTGACGACATACATTGATGAGTTAGGTAAATCAATAAAAGGAAAGAATAAAGGTGGTCGCTACACGCAAGATTATTTGAGACAAGAAATTACCAAGTTACGCGACTATTTTAAGTTACCAAAAGTAGATGTTGAAGATCTAAAAGTCAACTACACACCGGAGAAAGAGTACTATGATAAGTTACGAACACTAGCCAACAGAGATAAAAATATACTCGATATTTATCAAAAAGAATTAAATAAACGTATCGAATCTCGTAAACCAAAAGTTGAAATCGGCGCGGATGATGAATCAATAGAAAGAATGCGTGGTTTATTAGATGACTTTAGTAAACATAATAATTTGACACATTTCTCTATGGGTGATTTACGTCCGAGTAGTAGTAAATCCTTTTTTCTATCAGATATAGCAGAATTCGGCAGACGATTGGGTAGTAAAGATAAACAAAAACGAAGCAATAATTTATTACGTAACACTGCTATAGGTATTGGTAGTGCTGCTTTGTTGGGTGCTGGTTTATATGCTTTAAATAAATCGCGTAAACCTAATTTATCGGCAGTTTCTCAATCCGTATCAAATACAACAACGGAAGTAAAAGCAGACAACACAATAGAACAATTAAAGTCTAGAGTTGAAAGTAAATTGAAGCCAATAAAACGTATTAAATCTCGTTCTGGTTTTACTTCTTTAAACAATGTGAACCGTTCGACAAAGAAGATTAAAGGTACATCTCGTAAATCAGAGTCTTTTACAGCAATCGCAAATCCAAATGTAACTAACAACAAACGTGTAAGATTAAATTTTTCTACCTCCAATTCCTTAGTAACCTTCGCTAGAAAACGTGGAAGTAAGGATAAAACCAAACGTATGTCCCGTGTTGGTGCTGCACTCAGAATAGGCATACCCTCAGTTCTCGCTGTTGGTACTGGTGCGTTAATTGGTGGTAATCTTACTCGCAATCGTACAGGTGCTCTGATTGGTGCTGGATTGATGGGTGGTACATTAACTGGAGCTTCTTATCTGGAACATAAATCTTCACCTTATTCACCCATAGGTAAGAAAAAATGGCGCAATTACCCAGTTGAACCAAAGTTATATGGCGTACCTGTAGAAAAATTATCACTGATAAAAGGACTGGATCAATAATAATGTCTGAGAAAACCAAAGTTAAAGGTTACGTGCGTAAAGGAAAAATAGTCAATTCATACGATCGCAACAAGAAGAAAGTTGCTTGGTCTACTCTTGGTGGTGCGGCTCTTGGTACAATTGCTACAACTATTGGTGCTGTAAAACTGTTATCCAAAGTATCAATACCATCAGAACAAAAAGCTATATTGGGTACTTATGGCACACTGACAGGACTTGTAGGTGGTACTGTTGTGGGTAATGTAATTGGTAGAAAAATGTTTCTTACAAAAGAACAACGCGATCGTGAAGATAAAGCACTACTCAATATGCAGAAGAAGACGATTCCATACCAAGATAAAGATTTGACTGGAATGCAAGGTGCTATAGATAAAGGTGTTCTTGGTGGATTGGTTGGTGGTGCGGGAAGTTTGGGTTATGGTGTTCATAAGTTGATGAAGAAAGTTAAAACACTTGACCCGAACAGTAAAGCAGCGAATCGTTTGCGAAAGTTGGGATTCGGTTTGTATTCAAATAATGAAGGTAAAAGAGTAGTCGGTTTTCTTAGCGATGTGAGAACCATGGGACAATTCGATCCTGAAGTAGCTGGTAGATATGGAACCAAAATGCTCAAGCGTGCTGGCAAGATTGCACTCGTTACCGGAGTATTGGGTGCTGGTCTTGGTTATCTACAAGGTAGACAATTTGCTGACAAACTTAACAAAAAGTTGGGTAAGAAAGACAGAGAAGAAACTGGTAAGCAACGTTTTGTTAAAATTACAAAAGGTGTTGGTGCTGCTGCTTTGGGTGCTGGTATTGGTCTTGGTACTGGATATCTTATAAGTAAAGGATTTGTAAGCACTAAAGGATATAAAGCCAGCATGGAAAAATTGAGAAAGGATGTGTTCGGACAAGTTCGTCATGGTATACACAAGAGAACCAACGCTCGCCTTACAGATGCTGGTAACAAACTTGTAGACGAATATAGAACAAGTATCCGAACTCGACCTGAGATAAAATTGTTAGGAGATGGAAGTATAAATATTCCAGAAATAAATACCAATGATGTACTTCGCGAACAATTCAAACGTAAAGGTGAACGAATTGGTAGAAACATTCAAAGACGTACAGCAAACAGTCACAGGGTTTTGAATAATGTCGAAGATTATTTGAATGACGTGAATCACAAAATGTCAACTCACAATGCACTCGGTTATGGTTCTACTGGTGCCGTACTCGGACTCGGATTATACAAAACTTCATACCGTAAATCCAAACAAAATAAATCAAAATAATATGACAAATATAAATTTTACTAGAACTACTGGAGCCAAAGATAAAACTCCTCGCAAAAAACGTAATTGGTTGGCAACTGGAGTAAAAGTTGCTGCTGGTGCTGCTGCTGTTGGGGCTGTAGCTGGTACTGTATACACGGGAAAAAGAATTGGAGCAATTAATAAGGCGTTCAAGACTGGCAATGCTGCCGCTTATGATGAGTTCAAAAAAAGTCCGGGTTTTGTAAAACGTGTTTACGGTAAAGGATTGGATGTTCTCGAAAATATGGGAAGTTCTGTTTCTAGACAAAATGAAGGATCTCCTGCTGCTGCAATAGGTAAAAACCTTCGCGACCAAGTACGGCGTACTAAAATGAAGTTACGTAAAGGTTTTCTAGAAAGCACCCAACTAAACCAGAAAATTGACGCTCAACGTGCAGCTATTGCTCATACGAAAACTGGTGATTTAGCTGGAGCGTCTGATGAATTTAAAAAAACAATAGTTGACAAACAACGCAAAGCACGACAACAGACAAGAACTCAAGGAGATTTAACTCGAAGAATGCATGAAGAAGTCGGTCAGTATTTCAATACAACAACAGGAAATAAAAGTAAAGGTAGAAAAATAGATCCGCGCATTTTGACAGCCGCATATACAACAACTCCCAAGTTGGGTCAACGTAAAAAATTCTTAGGATTATTCAATATGTATTTTCTATCTGATATAGCTGAATTTGGTCGCGGTAAAGACAAATAAAAACGCCGTCCTTCTATTCGGCGTGATGCGCTGAGAGGTGCTGCAATTGGCGCAAGTCTTTATGCTGTACCAGCAGCAATATCACTTGATACACCCGCAGGCAGAAAACTTATACGAAATGGGTTACAAGCAGGTGGATTAAAACCCTCATTGCGTAAAAATGCAGGATTAATTGGAGCAAATATAGCTATCAATAGCGGTGCAAATGCAATTGTAGGTGGCGGTATTGGTGCTGGCGTAGGTGCTATCAGAAAACGTATGTATGACAATAAGTACGGAAACAATAAATAACCATGTATTTTCTATCAGATTTTGCAGAATTCAAAAACGATGAATCTGATAAAAAAGATCGTCAAATTGGTAGAAAAATAAGGGGTGCTGCCCTCATTGGAGGGTCTGGTGCTCTTGGCGTTCAATCAGTTCGTAGTGGTCTTCCTAGATTACTCGGAGCACGTCTAGAACAACACGGTACCAGTAAGAAAGCCGCAGCCAACATCATCAAAGAAGGATACCTCGATCCAAAATACGGTGGTTCTGAAGGCGGCGTTACAGCGTCTATGAAATTACCAAAAGAATTTCTTGAAAGAAGTAAAGGATATACATTTATTAGTGGTAAGAATCCAAACCACCCATTTTGGAGCGATCGCAATCCTCTGAGTTCTTTAGGTGATGTTGTCACCAGAAAAATCCAAGTACTCGGCTATCGGGGAAGTAAAGCTAGTAAATTGACAGACAAAGACGTGGTTGGTGGAGCGAAATTTATTGGAAATATAATTTCACCAATGCGAAACAAGGCGGTGAAAGAACTCGATAATCTTAACGAAGAAAACTTTCTAAAGTCATTGGACTCAAGATGGGCAAGTTACTACAAGGAAAATCCAGATGCACTACAAAAACAACTGGCTAAAGAAAAGATTTGGAAAAAACAAGAAATTCGAGCTATAGACGATTTGAAGAAAAGAGCGTACAACGACAAGAATAGAGTCAAAGGAATAAGAAAAACTCAGAAGAAATACAATAAACTATTCAAAGAATTTACAGACGATATCAAGAAAGCAGCGACTGAAACAAATAAACATATAAAAGCTGGTAATCTGAAACTCGATCGCAAAATTAAAGGAGAATACGTTCTTCAAAAAAATAACGTATATGCTCACAAGAATAGCTTAGAAGAATTGTTATCAGAATCAGCAAAAGCTGGCAATGTTAAAGCTCAAAGATTATTGAAATTAAGAAAATCGCTAGCAGAGCAAATATTTGAACAAAAAAGTACAAAACAAGTCGGACTTGTTGGTGGTTGGGCATTCAAATTATTGAAATCTCCATTTCTTGGAGCAGCAGGAGTTGGTAAGACAATATATATCCCAGGTACAGACGAATTTTTCAACGACAAGAATCGTTTCTCTTACGACCCAGACGATCCGTTCGGTAATCCACTGAAGTTAGAAAAAGCTGCGAATTCAAAACAAGGTGGAATGGGCGGTAACGCACTCAAAACGAAAGAGAAGTTGCGAGCATTTGGTAACAGATTTAGCGCAACTAAATACTTATTAGAAAAAGAAGGTGATGGAAATTTACTCAAAGGTGCTGCTAAACTTATCAAAGCAAATCCAAGTCGTTCGTTGGCTGGTGCGGCAATACTTGGTGTGGGCGGTCTTGGTGCATACGCTCTCGGTAAGAAGGGAGTGGAATTGATAAAGAAACCTCAAGAAAGAGAAGTAAAAGTCAAGCAATATGTACGTAAAGGAAAGATTGTCAAAGCTTCCAAACGACTGAATCCATTCTTTAATAAATTGAAAAAACAAAATGGCTAACTTCAACAAAAAAGAAGTTAGAGTAAAATCATTTACACGCAAAGGAAAAATTGTCAAAGGACACAACAAATTTATAGAAACGTTTGTCAAGACTGACAAAGACGGTAAACGCAAACTCACCAATACAAGTAAAGTTCTTGTCGGTTTGGGTACTGTAGGTGCTATCGGTGCTGGTGCGGGTTATGGATATTTGGCGAAAATTGGTAAAATTTCCCAATCAAAAGTCAAGAGAGATGCTGCTGGTAAAATAATTGTAGATCTGGAAAACAAACCGTTGAAATTCTTGAATGAGAAAATACAAGTAGATCCATATAGACCACATAACGTGCCAGATCTGACACCAGAACAAACCTTGGATGTCGATCTTCAGATGGAACGCAGTCTAAAGAAAAGCAACCGCCTTACTACAAAAGCTACGGGTGAAGATTTTTGGGATTTGATTGACAGAAGAGATGGAAAAAACAAATACAATCTTGAGATGAGGCAGAATAACGCCAAAGGATTGATTGGCGGTTACGGTAACTACGATCTCGATAGAGACTTGTACCAGAAAATAAACAGCAATCGTAGAAAAACGATTGGTAACAAAAATATCAATGAACTAAAAGAGGCGAGAAAACAACGTAAAGAAATAGCCAAATTACTAAAACAACAACTTGGAGGACGATATAAAGGTGCTGCATTTCGAGCGTTACGAAGATTGATTTATTTCTAACTTTTGGTGTATGGTTTTTGATTGTAGAAATATTTAAATAATTCATTTCGTACAATCTCACTTTTCAAATAGGGTTCTGGATGGTGCTCGGCATCGGGTATCATTATGGAACCTTTTGTTTTGACAGATTGAACGTAATCTTTTGTACCAACAAAATTCAAAGATTTTTTGTCTGGAGTCAATCTAAAATTCGCACTACCGATTGTTGCCAAATTTACCTTAACTCCTTTTTTGTCAAGAATATATTGAACATCTCTTCCTAGATTGCTACCAGCACTAAATCCAAAAATGTTTACTTGTTTGTCCGGGTTCTTCACTGAGTAATTGTAGATCTCTTCAGCTAATTTTGCAGCTTCATTGTTTCTACCAGTAAAAAACGGTTTGTTCAATAATTCTACTCTTTCTGCAATATTCACTATTGTTAATTTTTTATTGTCTGTATCAAACGAGTGCTGTAGAGCTACAACCTTGTGAATTTTTTTGTCTGCATTAGATAAATGGTTGTTTATAAATGCTGACATGAATCTTGCTTGACTGTGAGGATCTGTATTTTTTTGTGCGGCATTTCCTGTCAAACCACCAATGGTAAAAGTAATATCTTTGATGTTCTTGTCGAACTCTTTACCTAATGATGGGTCTACCTTAAGATTTTTAGCTATATCATCCAGATTGTTTACATAGCGCTTCTTCAACACCAGATACGTTGCAGCACTAATTCCCAATGCAGATGCTGTTCCGATGGCAACTTTTAACGCTATATTCTTTTTGTCTTGTTTGCGTTTGTATGCTTTGACGAGTTTTCCTTTACGAGTATATCCTTTAACGTCAACTTGATGAAGTGGCATTACACTATATCCGATAGAAAATATATGATTGGTTTGTTGAGAGCATTACTAAACTCGACTAAATTTTCAAGAGGAACACCCACTTTACCACGTTCAATATAAGAAATAGTTGATTGATCGCAAAACATTGTTTCAGCAAGTGTACGTTGAGACAAACCAGCCTCTTCTCTTGCACGTTTTATTTTGTTTGCGATAAGTTTGCGCGTTGCTTCTAAATGTGGTTTGTTCATTATGTATGAATGTTTTTCATATTTTACTACTTTATACATTATATGCAACATAATGTGTGTAATATGAGAAACAGATAACAAGCATATATAAAAGTGCTGTTTATGACTTATTGATATGTCGAAAATCACATACTTCAATGTTGGAGGTATAGATAACAGCAATTATTCAGTTACTGAAGATGGTGGTATTAGAAAGAAAGCACTCATACTAGTTGAAGGCGAACATACAGATAGTAAGAAGCGCAAACACACATTTGACAAACAATTCATACAACAAGTTGCTCAAAACACGAACGTATTGTTTGAGCAAGGTAATCCTGTCCCCATACTACTCGATCATCAAAAGACTGTTGATAGCACCGTAGGCGAACTCGAAAGTCCCGTTCGTGTTGAAATAATTACCGAACAAAACCTACCAAACAAAAAAGCCAAACATCTTATTGGTAAGTTGGGCATCTTCGCTGATGAAGTTGTTATCAAAGCTGACAATGCGGTAGAAAAAGTAAGCAAGAACATCGTTCGCACGATTAGTGCGGGTATTGATTTAGCTACTAAATGTATCCGCGAAGTTTCACTAACTTCCACTCCTGCAATTGTAGGAATGACACTGTTTCACAAACATTCAGCAAATTTCCAATCATCGGCACTTTCATTTGACGAACTCGAAAACGACGACGATCGAATGGAACAACTGGAAGCTGAATATCGCGAGTTGACTGAAAAACTATGGATCATCACTCAGAACATTCAGTTTGCAGATGATGAAATGCTCAACGGCACTGACCCCAATGAACTTCAAATGCAAGCTGTCGAACAGTTTGTCGATCGCTTTATCGAATTGATTGGTATGGGTCAAGAAAACGAGCAGCAAGAACAACAACAAGACCCTCGATTGCAGCAGAATCAAAGTGGATACAACCCCAACTTTTCACCACAACAACAGCAACGTCCGGCAATGCAAGGTCAAGGTAGATTCACTCAAGCTCCTGTAGCTGCTTTTTCTATGTCTGATATGGAAGCGTTGAACAGTGCCGAGTTTGGCTATCGTCAGGCTATTGGTGGTGCAATCAGAGCAATTCGTACTCGTAAAACAACTGGTAAAACCTTCGGGCAAATTGGTCAACAATTTGGTAAAAAAATGCTGAACGCCAGTCGTGGTAAAGTTGCTGGAATTGGTCGTTTGGGTAAGCGTGTAGGTCAAACCGTAACAGGTAACGGTAAACCAAATGGTTCTATGATGCTGAGCACTAGACAACAACGTCGCGCAGTTAACGCGATCGATAAAGCAGGTGGAAGACAAATGACTGGAAGTGGTAAATTTACACCTTCTAGTAACACTACTACTAAAAATTTACAACATAGAAACAAAAATACATACGTTCCCAATAGTCCACTGTAATTATGAACTACAACGGTCGTCCTCTTGCAGCTTTTTCAATGACAGAATATGAATCTCTTACTCGCAACAACCTACAAGTTGCCAATTTCGGTCGCGGTAAAGATAAATCCAAGCGGAAACGTCGTGGTGCTGGTTTCTACGCTGCTGCTGGCGCTGCTGGTTTAGCAGGCGCTGCCGCAGTTGGTGGTGCTGCTCGTTATGGTGGTGCTGCTGCCAGTACATCATTAGCTAAACGACGGTTAACAAAAGATTTTGAAAATTATACCGATACAAACATTGGTAAAATGACAGCAAAAGGACAAAAAGTGAATATTAACACTGCTAAAAACGCTGCATCAGGTGGTGCTCGCGGTCAATTAGATCGTGATGTAGCTGCTGTTAAGTCTTTTGGTTCCAAAGTCAAAAACTACGATTACAAAGGTGCTCCCGATCGTGCGTGGAATGCAGCTAAAGAAGTTCCCGGTAAAATTGGCGCATCTGCAAAGCGTGCTGGTACTGCACTTACTACTAAAACTGGAGCTGGTAATACAAACGCTGGCGTATTACGTGAAGGTGCTAATAGACTCGGTAACGTATGGAAATCCGGCAAAGTCGGTAAAGCTGGTCTGATTGGCGCTGGTGCTCTTGGTGCAGCAGGTCTTGCTGGTGCTGGATATGGCGCATATAAAATGATGAATCGAAACAAGAAAAAGAAATAAACTATGTTTTTTCTATCTGACCTCTCTACAGTAGAGTTTGGACGAAAAAGAGGCAGCAAAAACAAGAAATTAGGAAGAACGGTATTGGGAAAACTCGGCAGATCTATCTGGAATGCTAATACTGCTGGTGCTGCTGCTAACGGCGCTCAAATAGGAGGAGCAGTCGGACTACTAACTAGCAATCCTAAAAATACATTCCGAAGAACTTTAATTGGTACAGCAGCAGGACTTGGGAGTGGAACAGCACTGGGAATAGCAAGCCAATATCGCAATCAAAACAAATGATTTTTCTATCTGATTGTGAGTTCAGCAGATCGCGAGGAAGTAAAAACAAATTTAGAAAACTAAGGAAATCATTCTGGAATGTTGATACAGCGAATGCTGCTGCTGTTGGTGGAGGTCTGGGATGGGGTCTTGGTAGAGCAGTTGACACCTTCAACAAAACAGGCGCTCTAGGCGAACGATACGGTGTTATTGCTGGAACACTCGCTGGTACTGGACTCGTAATGCGATCGCAATATAAACGTCAAAAATAATTATTACTATCATGGATACAAAAGAAGCACTACAATATAACGCCGATCTGTTGGCTGAAACAATTGAAAACTTCGAGAAAATGTTTGACGCAGGTCAAATCGATGAAGAAAAACTTGAAGCATATACAGCACAAACATACGCTGAATATCAAGCTCGTGTAGCTGAAATTCTCGGTGTAGAAACTCAAGAAGTAGAAGATGTTGAGTATTCTGACGGTGGCGACTATGCTGAATTCTCAGTTGGTTCTCAATATGGTGCAGCTCTCCTCGAACTCGGTGAAGCTAATGGATTTGATGATGTAGAAGAATGGTGTCTCGCTTTATCTGAAGCTACCGGATACGACCCTAACGACATTCTAGATGTCATCACTGGTGAAATCGAACCTTCTGACGAACTTTCCCTTGATGTAGCTGAAGCTCTCGAACTGGATGAAAACGACCAAGCTACCCTTCTCGTATACGGTATCGAAGCTCGCGGTGAAGATCTAGACGATTACCTGGATGAAGCTGAGTCTGAAAATGAAGAAGAGTCCGATGAATCCGATGAAAATGACGCAGATTATTCTCGCGTATCTCAACTCGAAGCTGAAATTGCCGAATTCAAAGCTACTGGTATTGTCAAGGACGAACTCGCCGATATCGAAAGTCGCGCATGGTCTTTGGTTGATGAAGGTCGCGTACCTCCAAACGTGGTAGAAAAATTGCTTGGTAACTTCTCCACAGATAGCGATCGCATTGCCGCTTTTTCTACCGTCTGCCACAAGAATTCAGTCGATGCCGCTACCGAACTGTACGCAATGAACAAAGTATTGCGCGTTCTGGAAACCATGCCTGTTGTTGCTAACTTCGGTTATCAAGCATTGGAAGAAGTTTCCGAAGAAGAACTCGAAGAAGAACAAGCACTCGATGCGATCGCCAACCAGTTTGTCAAAGCTCTGAATACCAACCGCAACTAGGATAATTCATGTCTAACTTCATCCGCTCCAGTTTCTACACTGTAGATCCGCCCATTTTCGCTACAACCAACAGCGAACATCATATAGCCTCTGAATCTGTAAGCATCAGTGCAGCTCATGTTTCCATCAACAACGCTGCTGTAAAAGCTGTTCCTGCTGGCTTGTTTGTTGCTAAAGTAGGTAACGTCAATCGTTTTCTACCACGTTCTACCGTTAAAACTGCTACAAGCACATCCGCTAACACATTACAACCAGTAGTACCTCAAGTATTCATTCCTGGCGATGTACTGTATGTAATTCAACCATACGCCACCATCACTATCACTTCTGTTAGTGCTACTCAAACCCAGACAGTAACGGTTAGTGGTTATACAGCTACAGCTACTGCTACCACTTCCAACACCACTATAACTGCACAAGAAGTTGTAACCGCCATCAACAATACTGCTGGTATTAACCAATTTGTTTATGCGTTGAACTTAGCTAACGTTGTGTACGTGTTCGGTAAAGATGGTGTATCAACTTACGCAATCTCTGAAGGTGGTACTGTTACTTCTACTCTATCTGGTGCTGCACTCGCATTCAACACTACAGCGATCGGTACTATTCAAGGTTACGACTACACCACTGGTACGTTTACGCTTGCCGCTAACGCTACTGTTGCTCTACCTATTGGTGCTGTAGTTGGCGTTCTGGTCGATGAAATTTATGGTTTACACAACCACTCTATTGACTTCACCATCTATCCTAACCACACCATTGCGTTGTATACACAGTCTGCTGCTTGCCGCATTCAACATCTTCCTCACTTTGATGACAATATCCGTAACATCTTCAAAGGTCGGATTCATTTTGGATACAAGTTCTAAACAACCATAGAAGACATGAGGTTTTTGAGTCCTCGATTACTCACTAATCGAAACTTTACCTCATATATATGGCTATTATTCAACAATTTTTAACAGAAAAATTACAAGCTAAAATTGCAGAAAAGTTAATAGATGACACTACGTTTCGTCGTCAACAAAGAAGTGGAACAATTTGGCAATTTATGCCTATTCAAACATACAACACCGAAGATTTTGTTTACTACGTTACTGAAACTGTAAATGCAGTTGCTTCCATTGTCGCTAAAGGTGCTCCAATTCCTACTAGTGGTTACGGTGGATTTGGTAAAATTAACGTCAACGCTTTAAGAGTAGGTAAAGGTCATTTGTTTGATACCTTGGCTCAAGAACAAATGCAAAAGGTTATGAACGAAGCAATGTATAAAGGTGTTGGTGTTATCAGTGGTGTAGATCCCGGTACTGGAAAAATTATTAGCGTTAACGACGCATTAGTTAATTATTTGTTTGGTTCTGTAAAATCAGTCGTTAATGGAGTTATGGATAAATTTCAGCAAATGGCAGTAGAAAGTGTAGCCTACGGATCTGTTACTCTCAACAACGATCCCCTTACTAAGGGTACTGCTGTTCTCAACTTTCGTGAAACAGAACAACCATACGATGCACTTCACTTCCCTGCAACATTAACTGACACAGGTAATACAGCAGATCGTCGTCTCAACAGATGGACTGATTACGCTAATGCGGATGGTATCGGTATGATTGAACAAATGTGTCTCGATTACGTTGACACTAATGGCTTCCTTCCTGATGCTATCTGGATGTCTAACAGAGCTTGCGTTCATCTTCGCAATCAAGAAGCTACCATTCACAAAGCACGGCAAGCTGCTGGTTTAGCTCAGGTTGGTTCTGTTGGTGTTGCAATGTTGAAAGAAATTATGTCAAACAACAACTTGCCACCAATTGTTACTGCTGGTGCTGATGAAACATATGACGTTGAAACCACAACTCCCACAACCACCAATACCCGTTCAAATTTCGTAAATAGAGCGCGTTTCTTGAATGAAAATCGCATTGTATTCTTGAAAGAAGGAGTTGGAGAATTAGGAATGGGAATCACTATGGAAATGCGAAATATTAAACAGGAAGATGGTCGTATTTCTAATGAGAATAGTGCTGTTATGGTGCGTGTTTATGAGAAGTCTAAGATACCAATGTCTGACGAAATCGTATCGTTAGCTGCGGGATGTCCAATCGTACCAATAGCACGTCGCATGGCAGCTAGAACCGTATTCTAAACTGGATATTTGAAGGTAATCAATATTAGTATAAATACTAAATTATGAAGATTTAGATAATTATAAATAAATAATATTACCAAATATTTCAGGTATTAAATGGACGTGTTAATTAATTTCATAAACACTCAATTACAATACTCTCAGAGGGGCTACAATGTCCCTCTTTTGTTATTCATATATCTATAATTCGTACGTTCTATAGGAGCATAAGATAAACAAAAACGGAAAATACGGGAGCAACAGCGCTCACGGTACGATTGGACTTGGAGTATTAGCGTTACGATCGCGCAAGAAACCGCCAATTGTAAAAGCACAAAAAGTGCGTCGTAAAGCATTTGGATTATTTAATAGATATACTGGTGAAATATACCTGTAACTTTTTTCTACACATAACATGATATGCCAGCAATAACGACTCAAGTTATTGCAGACCGTTACAACCAACTTTACAATGCGTTTAACGATGGTGTTCTTCGGAAGTACGACGAACTCAGAATAGATGAAATAAAACAAACATTACTATTAATAATAGCTGAAGGTAGCAATAACTTTAGTGGAGGAGTATCGACGGGATCGGGAGCCAATCAATCTGAAATTAAAGCAGCGATCGAATCAGCGACTAACCTCAACGAACTCGAACAACTATTAAGAGATCTAGCAACCGAAGCCACTTTAATTGAAGTTAAAAATGCGCTAAATATAAAACCCGTTTACCCAATCGACCAACCTACACTCGCGATCGCTAACTCCAATCAAGTTTATTCTCGTAATTTTTCTAACGTTTGTTGGATTAATTTCTTATGCCGCGAAAATACCGATATATCTTGGCATTATTTGGCAAATAAGGTAAACACGAGTAACGCTTATACTTTACTTGCTGGTAATACTGGAAAACTGGAGTTCGGCGAGCGCAAGTGGTCGGGAAGTTTATATTTTTTATCGACAACGGCTGGAGCGAACTTAGAAATTTGGGGATATTCTTACGATGAAAACGTCATAGCGTCTCCACCACCTTTAGATTATTCAACTCTAGATCCTGATGTACAGACTTATAGAAATAATATTTTATCCTATAGCAGTACTATTAATGATAGCAGTCTGATTGCTATCGACACTTTTGTAAAAACTCTTAAAAACAATAATCTCTGGACTAAAATACGAGAACTAGCACCTCTAGCGGGAAATAATTTATCTTCAGCGAGAGTTCTTTTAAAAACGGCTTTCGGAGATACTGTTAATTTAAGTGAATTTTCTACTTCTGATTATTCAGAAGTTACAGGAATATTTATACAGAATAATAAGAAATTCGATATTCGTTTAGCGCCGAGTACTTATTTATCAACTGGCGATCATCATTTGTCGCTTTATGCTGCCAATATTACAGCGACGAATACTCCTACAACTCTGATTGGTGGAAAGTTTTCTCATCTAGGAGACGCTCAAGATTATGATAATAATTTAAGTATTAAAGTCACAAATTTAAATATTATAGGTATTACCTGTAGACCAACGACAGGGACAACTAACGCAAATTATAATTCTTCTCCAGGTTTAATTTTACTTTCAGCTCCGACTTATAACAATAGAATTTTATCTATTTCAAAAACTAATCAATTAGTGACAAATAATTCCACGCAAGAAGGTAATTTTAATAGTACCTACTTATCTGCGGGAGCGGAAAAATATCGAGAAGACAATGGTTCTACCGCAACAGAGATTTATAGGGAATATAGCAATTATCAACTTAGATTTTACTCTATTGGTACGGGTTTTACTTCTACTGAAATTCCAATTTTTAATAATGCAGTTCAAACTCTCATGCAATCTCTAGGTCGAGGAGTATGATTAATAAAAAACAGATTGAAAACTTACTATCAAATATATTAGTTGCCATTCAAAATCAAGGTAGTAATAGTGGTGCTATTGATACTTCTGCTTTAGCTAAAGACAATACTTCCATAGCGATACGCGATCGCCTACCGACACTTATTAATGGCAAAATTCCCGTCGATGCAAGCTTTCCTAATGGAATAGCAACTGACGCGACATTAGGGCAAGTCCGCGATCGCTTCCCCGCAACACTCGGTCAGAAAACAACAGCACAATCCCTCTCAGTCACTTTCCCTAGCGACCAATCGGGATTCTTAATTAATACTGCGATCGCAACAGAAACGGGCATTATCGACCTTCCTGCTGCTGCTGGAACTTACGATATTGTTGTCCCTTCTTCTGGAAATGGGTTGAGGGTTAGTACGATTGCTTTATATTGTGCTAACCCAATTGATTTTAACTTTAATTCTTCCACTGCTGCTAACTCTCATACGGCGATTTCTCCTATTTACAATTTGGAGATTTATTCGCAAAACTTCGTACAGCCAAAATGTTTGGTAACAGATAGAAAGCTAACAATTACAAAAGCTGCTGGAGCAACAATTAAAGGTGAGATTGTGTATTGGCAAAGCGGTGCGGCTCTAGCAGGTGGAACTCAGTTACCACCAGATGTAGCGAGCCAAACTACATTATTACAAATTAAAGATTTAATCAAACCGACTATTAAAAAATCTCTAATTAATATTTCAACAGCCGGAGACAACATAATTATTACTCCTGCGGCTGGTAAATCTATCAATATATCTGGTCTTTATTTTACTTGCGCTTCTAGCGTTGCGATCGTATTAAAAGATGGTTCGACTGCTTTTACTGGGGTTATGCCTTTAACAGACCATGCCAACGATTATTCCTATCCTTTGATATTAAATACTGGTAATTCTTTTGTTATCAATTTAGCGAGTGCAGTATCAGTTCAAGGCTACATTATTTGGTGGGAGGTATAAGTGAGCTTATTAAGAAACGCACTTCCGCCCGGTAAATTGGGCAAGATTAATATTAAAACAAATCAATTACTCCTCGATAAATATTCTGGCGCAACACTTGCGCTTGGATTGAGGAAGCTTAAAAGTGATTATAGTGGTGCTTGCATTAGAGTCAGAAATGAGACAACCAATATTGAAACTGATATTGGTTTTAGTAGTAATAATTCTATAGATAGTACTTCTTTAGCTAACACTGCTATTCTCGCTAATAGTTTTGTAACAACTACCTACGATTTAAGTAAGAACAGTAATCACAATATACAAACCACAACTACAGCACAACCAAGGATAATTAATGGAGGAACTATTGATAGCTGGAATGGGAAACCGACTATTACTTTTGATGGAATTAATGACTGCTTCAGCCATCCAAACTTATCAATTAATGGATTCAGTATATTTGCCGTTCTCAAGATAATAGGGTCAATGTCTGGATACAGGAGTCTTTTTTCAAGTAACAATTTTAATAGTGCTAGTGGAATGATGCTTTTGATTAATACAAATGCTAATAAGTGGGGAACTTACGGTGCTAGCGCTGAGAGAAATGCTAATTCGGGATTATCTTTGAATTCAATCTATTTATTAGAAATGCATCGTAGTAGTAGTGGAGATGGTGTTTTCTACAAAAATAACACCTATGATGGATTATTCAGTGTCACAAACTCTCAAACAGTAGCTCACATTGGAGGAACTAACAGCTTTCAAAATGCCCCTGTACAATTATCAGAATTAATTTTCTATCCATTTAATAACGAAGCCAATAGAGCAGCGATCGCAGCAAATATCAACGCCTACTATTCAATTTATTAATATGATTTATATCCCTATAACTTCAGAATTAATAGCCCAATCTTTATCCAAAGCTCTCTACGAATTATCTCGACCATTATCAACTCAACTTACTGAAGACGTGAGTGAATATTACTGCGGTTGGCTCGTTCACCCCATAACCAAAGAAGTCGTATTAATACTTCCAGAAGACGATTTACTTCCTGTCAATTCTCTTGCCAACGATCGCGCACTCGACAAATTCCTAAAACCCTTCCAGAACGCTCAGAAAATAACGGGAGAGGATATAGAAAAAGTGAGGAATGCGATCGCAACTAATAAGGATAAGCAAATTAAAGTTATAGATTTTCTTCCTCAATACTGGCTTGATTCTGCTAAAACTCAAGAGCAACTGGAAGGGGGGAACTGGTTTATTAATAATATGGGTAATTCAATATGAGCTATTTAAAATCTTCTGTAGAAAAACTAATACAAATTGCAATCGGCTCTCCAAACGATGCTGAGGCAACTAACGATAATGGAGCTTTTAGTATTCAGCAATTTATCAAGAGATTGCTGAATACTAAATTGGCGAAGGGTCAACAAGCCAAAGCTAATTCACATTCAATGGTATTGGCTAGCGACCACGATTCTGTATTAGTAAAAAATACTAATAAGAAATTCCGCGACGATTTCCCTGGAACATCTTTAAATGCTGCTAACTGGACGCTCGTGCAAACGGGTACAGGGCAATCTGTATCTGTTACCAATTCTGATTTAACAATAACTAGTGGAACTACAGCAAATTCAGAAACAATTATTCGCTCCGTTCAAACTTATACGATTCCGTTTAAAACAGAATTCATTGCTTCAATTTCTCAGAGAATAGTCAATCAAGAAATATATTTAGAAATAGTTGATGCTACTGGCGGACACTATGCTCGATTTTTGTTTGATGGTACTAGTAATACATCTTATAAAGCAGACGCCGCAAATAATAATAATTCTTTCTCTATACTTACAGTTACAGGACTTGCTTCTGCTACAAATTCCGCACAAATACTTGAAATAGAAACTTCCTTAGAAGAAATTAATTATTTCGTTAAATCGATAGATACTTCAAATGCAAGAGGGAGTAGTGCCACTAAAAATAGAAGAATCCCAGATCCTAGTTTGGATTACCACATTCAAATAAGAGTAAAAAATGGCTCTACCGCACCAACGAGTACTACTTCTTTAACCATTGATTCTATATTAGTTCAAGACATTGAAGAGATGTCTGCTGAAATTACTGGGGGTCGTGGTGGAGGTGGCAGTAATTTAGCTCTACCAGTTACCGGAACTGTAAATATCGGCAACACTGGAGTTGTTAGCGTAATTAATAGCGCTAGTTTTAATACTGAAAACGTTATGCAAATTTCTGCTAATACTACCATTAGTGGAACAGTGAGAGATTCTGCCACTAGATCTAGAATGACTTTAATTTATTCTACAGATAATCCAGTAACTATTAGATTCATTGAAACTTCTGGCGATTCAACATTAGTACCTTATCCTGATTTAATAATACCTGCCAATTCTTCCGGTAGAGCAGAATTTAAAATTTCTACTCGATACTCAAGAGTGGATATAATTACTGGTTCTCAACCAGCAACTGCAAAAATTTACACAACTTATTGGTCAATTTAATTTTATGCAAATAGCACAATACTTTTCTGCTCTTTTCTATCACGCTACCTGCAATCACTGCGGTGCAAAAATGCAAGTTCTTTATTTAGATGAAAACGGCAATCCTATAGATCCTATGAGCCTATACAATACAGAGCATTGGAATAGCTGGGTTGGTCAATACCTAGGAAAAATTAACGAACATATGAATAATTGTACGGCGGAAAATCATTATTTAAATGATGCTGACGTTTATTTTTCCCCAATTAATACTAACCCCGATACTTGCCAATCTTCTACTGACTGTCCCTACAACGCCGGAGGAAATTAATGCTAACTCAAGCTTACGATCGCGATTACAATTTAAAAACTAAAGTTCTACCAACTATTGCTTCTGGAATTATAACAAGCGCCGATTCTGCCTCTAGTGAGGTAACTGGAGCATCCAACCAGAAAATTATTACAGGAACGCCAACTACCGGATCTGTTGCTGCGATCGCGGGAACTGGATACGGCTCATTTTCAATTCAAGTTTCTGGAACTTTTGCAGGAATTTTACAATTTGAAAAAAGCGTAGATGGAGTCATTTGGAATCCAGCGACTGCTACTAATGATGCGGGATTTAGTGGAACTTCCACAACAGCAAACGGAACATTCTTTGGTAACTTTTCTGCTTCTAGCAACTTCCGAGTTAGAGCCATTTCTTTAACTTCTGGATCTGCAAATATTGCTTTGGCTTTAACCACAGGAAGCGTATCTCAAGGAAGTAGTAGTGGTGGAAGTGGAGGAGCAATTACAGCCAATCTTACAGCTAACTTAGCAGCATCGGGTGCAACTTATGTAATCGATTTCGATCAATATCAAGCCTCTGCTATTTCCATTCAAATAGGATCTGGTCACATTGCTCTTGTAAATTTTGAGGTTAGTAATGACAATACAAACTGGTATTTTTGTCGCCTAAATTCATCTTCGTTTGAGGGAGCAGTATCATCAACTTCTACCAATGGGCTTTACACCGGAAACAAACAAGCACGATATTTTCGATTGAGGTTAACTTCGTACAGTTCTGGAACTGTAATTGCAAATATAAATCTCTTTAACGATTCTTCTATAAGCATTCCTTCAAGCATTGCTTTAAATGATAGTTGGTTGGGTTTTGTAAACTCTTTTGTTGGTGCGGCTTCTTTGCTATCTGCTGGAGCTAATTATATAAGATGGCGATCGCCCAACGTTGCTAACGGTGCGGGACTTGGTAGGGGTTTTGTGGCGACTGGAACCGAATCAATACAGTTGATTGCAAACCGAACTGCAACTGGTAATGGCAGTACTATAAACCTTGGAAGCACCTACAAAGATTTTCAGATACAACTATCACTCAATAGCGGTACTCTTACAGCGCTATCTATTGAAATTCAAATAAGTGTAGATAGTAATAAATGGGGAACTGTCGCCACCTTCACGGATATTGCTGATGGCGGGATTCTATTTTTACTAAATACTCCTACGCAGTATATAAGAGCAAATACAAATACTCTGACCGGGACTTCACCTAATATCAGCTTGAATCTTGTGGGGTGCTAAATGGGGGTACAAATTATTGAGAATGGATTATACATAGATTCAAGTAGCCCTCCACTTTCTCCTAAAAGAGGGCAAATTTGGAAAGAGAGAAACGTTAATGGCGATCTAATTAAACAATGGTTTTGGAATGGTACTTATTGGCTGAGCACCAATCAATTAATTCAAAAAGTGGGTGAAGCGACAGGGGCAGCTTCTTCTTCTAACAGTGCATTGCCCCATTATTTAGTTATTGATAGTACCAGTAATAACTTATTTGTTGAAGAATTTACAGTCATTGGAAGTTCTAATGCTGGATCGATTTATAGTAATACTGATTATTGGAATTGTAATTTAGTTGGATTTGGTTCTATGGGAGTTCTTGAAGGAACCTTAATTTCCTCTATCGATACGAAAAATTGGACAAATTCTGATACTTATAAAATATCGACAGCTAAAAATATCAACTTCTTTCTACAAGTTTCGTCTGCTTCAATAAAGTATAGAATACTGGTACTATCTATAGTAAAAAATGGTAGTGCTCCAGCAACATTTTTTTTAGGACAAATAAAATATAGATTAGCAAGGGTGTAATTAAAATGATAAAATTCAGCTATGATTCTACAGGAATTCTACAAACAATTCATATAAGAATAGACGATTACTTTGCCCAAACTCCTTACAATCCATCAACCAGGCAAATGGATTGGAATTTCATTAGCTATGAACCAACTCGCAATTCTATTAAATCTATTTGGGAAAATTGGGCGCAAGATAAAGATTTAAATTATGAACTCAGAGACCGCCCAGACCTAGCACCGCCACAACCAAAGCCCAATCCCGATTGGAAAAACTTTAATCTAGTAGCAATGACCAATTCTACATACAATCGCATTGCCAATCAAACGACAAATCAAAGATCGGTAACGCGATTTGAAAGTTTATTAATGGACTATTCCAGCAATGCAGAAAATCCTAATTATTTGGCTCTACAAATATTATGGAATTCTCTTATCTCTGGGTTACCTCAAAAACTCACAGAAACAGAAATTAGTAATCTTAATAGTTTATGTAAAAAATATTTTATGAGATTTTCTATAGATTTAAATGGATTGTTTGAAATTGAGGAAAATTAAATGGCTGTACAAACTATCGATAAAAATAATCCAACTGTATTCCAATTCCCCGCAGAACCAACACTATCTGCCGTTGGGGCAACGCAAGCTTTAGACGTAACGCCCTACTCAAAAATAACTTGTTTCTATACGATCGCGTCTATTGGCTCAAACGTTGTCGTGCGGCTTGAGGGTTCCGATGATGGTGTCCGATGGGGAAATTTATCTCCTACAGAAACCGATACGACAAAAACACAAAATGGTACCTATTCTTTTGTTTTACAAGGAATTGCTTTATACAGAATTCGATTTAATTTTGTTTCTTTTTCTGGAGGAACGCCAAATATCAACGTAAGATTTTTAGGAATTAATTAATATGGCTGAATTTCTACAAGTAGCAACTACAAATAATACTATATATATATCCTATCAAAGTAACATTACGGATTACGCTCCTTTGATAGCCTCTTATATTTCTAAATTAGATGCTGCTGGAACTGGTGGAACTATCATACTGGGTGAAGGTACTTTTACTATTGGAAGTACGATAAATTTCCGATCTAATATAACTTTACAAGGGCAATTTCTTGCAACGACAGTCAAAGCAAAAGCTGGACTCAATGCTAATATGTTTGGGTTTTCTCAGGCTGTTAATATTGCTCAAAACGTTGTTATCCGAAATTTACGCATTGACGGCAACAGAAAAGATCCCTACAACACTTCCGGTAACCCAACTGGAAATACAGCAGGTGATGGAATTTCCTTTTATCAAAAACAGCTTGTCGGATACGGTAGCGCAAACGTCGAACAAAATCCAATTTTAGAAAATCTGCTTATCGAAAACTGTGCGGGATACGGCGTAAAATTAGGAGGCTACGGTTACGATTCTGTAGAAAAAAATAACTTTAATATTAAAGGTTTACGTGTTAACAACGTGCGCGTAAATAAGTGCTATATCGGTTTTTATTTGGTAGCAACTTCCGATTCATATCTGTATAGAGCGCACCCTTCTAACTGTGAATTTCAAGGAATGTTTTTGGATGGAGTTGGCAATGTTTATGTAACAGAAACAAAATCTATATACAACGGAAGGCAAGATAATAGTAGCAGAACCGCAGGAATCCGAGTCAAGAATTCCGCACGCTGCCATTTAAATGTTTGCGAACCTCAAGAAGAATATCAGAATGGGATATTGATAGAAAATTGTTCTGATATCGTATTAAATGCGTGCCGAGTTGATGCTAATGGTCGTCCTCCAAACTGGGTTGGTAACTCAGTAAACAATGGAGTTTATACTTATATTCGTGGTTTTGGACTAGTCATAAAAGATTCTACTGAAGTGTTCGTAACTGGACTTTCCGGTACTGACTTCCGCTACAACGGAAGCGATATCACTACCTGTTGGTCTGATTATGCAATTAAAGTTTCTGGCGGTAAAAATATAAAAATTGATGCAATTGTTGGGACTCATTTTGTTGGTAGCTATTTAATAGATTCGAGCAATCCAACTACGAATTTGTTGATGAACGTTAACAACTTTTCTGGTGTAGGTATTTCAACAAATTTCAATACAGATCTTATATTGTCTTCACCTGCTGATAGCCTGAAAACAGCAGACGTAAGCGGTACGAATACCTCAAGCGTAACACTCAATCTTGAGACTGGAAGAAGTACAGGAAATGCTGTTGGGGGTGCGATCGCATTTTGGACAAGCGATCCAATAGTATCGGGAACTAATTTACAAACTCTTACAGAAAAAGCTAGACTATCGCCTTCGGGAGCATTTTTAATAGGCTCTACAACAGATGATGGAAATAACAAACTACAAGTTAATGGTGGCGCAAAAGTTACCGGGACTTTAACGGTAAATAACCTTACAGTCACTGGAACTGTAAGCGGGATTAACAGTGGATTCGACCCATCCCAACCGATCGCAATAACTAATACGACTGCATCAACAAGCAAGTCAACTGGTTCTTTAACTACAGCCGGAGGTCTTGGCGTTAGCGGTAACATTTATGGAAGTAATGGTAACTTTGATGGAACCCTTACTGTAAATAACCTTACGGTGACTGGAACTGCAACTGGTGTTGGAGGTGGAGGAAGCTCTTTCGATCCATCCCAACCTCTAAATATTACAAACACAACTCAATCCACGAGCGCAACGACTGGCGCTATCAAAACGGCGGGAGGCTTAGGAATTGCTCTCAATGCAAATATTGGCGGTACTCTTGGTGTAACTGGTGCTGCTATATTTGCTAGTACTCTTAGCGCTGGTGCTGCTACAGTTAGTAGCCTTACTTCCACTAGTGCGATCGCAGGAATCACGGGATCTTTTTCTAGCACAGTTAACGCAACTGGCGCGATATCTTCTGGAAACAATACAACATCTGGATCTGTACAAGTCAATGGTGCGGCAGCGAGTAACAGAATACTTGAATTACAAACCGCAGGCTCCACGAGATGGAGAATTGTAGCAGAAACGACAGGAGAATCTGGCTCGAACGCTGGAAGCTTTTTCCAGATTCAAGCCTTTGCAGATGATGGAGTTACAAAAACAGGGAATGTATTCTCAGTCGGCAGGGGAACTGGTGCAACGATTAGCTTTGGCGGACCCATACAAACAACTTCAGCACTAACTTTTAGTGGTGGTGCTCCTCCAGAAATTCGACCTTCTGGTGTAGGTGGCACGAACGTTGCGGGAACAAATATTGCATTGCGATCGGGTAATGGATCTGGAAATGCTGCAACCAGTGCGATTATTTTTGCAACTCCTCAACCCATAGCTTCGGGTAGCGGCTCCCAATCTAGTACGGAAAGAGCAAGAGTTACGCAAAATTTTCTTGTAGGCACAACAACAGATCCAACTAGCAATGGCGCTGCTGTCTCTGGCGCTGTTCGAGCAAATCAATTTTTTATCTCAGCTATCAACACTGCACCTGCATCATCAACAACTATAGGAACTGCTGGTGAAATTAGATTTTGCGATGACGCAATTTATTTATGCGTAGCCACAAATTCTTGGAAGCGATCGCTTTTATCTGCTTGGTAGCATTTTAAAACTGATACAATAATATTATTTATACAAGTATATGTCACTAACTCCATCATTCAATCGACCAAAACCAGCTACAACTACAACAAAAAACACTAGTTTCTCTGCTGCTGTTGCTGAAACAGGTGGTAACTTTGTTGTCGATATCATTAGTACGGTAACTAAAGATGATACAGCGACTGTTCAAAAAACTGCATTTCGTATTGTCGTACCTTTAGTATTCCTCAATGATACGTTGACTGTCGATCCTCAAGTGTATAGTTTTTTTGGTAATGCTGCTACATATAGTGTAGGTGGAACAACCCCATCGCTATCAGTGGCTACTAAAAATAAAACTATAAACTTCAACAGCTTCCTAACAGCAGCAGGCGATACAGCAGAAAACGCATAATTCATTTGATAAAGATACCATAGTATTGGAGGTATTTAACAAACTAGAACAATAACTATGGAAAACACCACACAAGTACAAGTCATTCGCGAGTTCATCGACAGACAAGGTAACAGATATCCTGCACGTAAAGAACCATATTTATACGGCGAACTACCTATATACATCAGAGATAATAAAGATTTCGTCGTACCAACAGTACAAACAGTACTATCAACCGAACATATTAATCCCGATAGTAGAATACGTATATTAAACGGTGATAGCGAACGCCGTATTGAAGCAGTAGTTCTTACAGCTAATGTAGTTGATGAAGAAGTAGTTCCGCAAGAAAATGAAGTAGTAGTTGAAGAAATAGTGGTAGAAAAAAAGGATGAGGAACCTGTTTTTCAAAAACCAACTACATCTCGCAAACGTAAAGGATAAACTATGTATTTTCTATCAGATGTTGTCGAATTCAAGCGCGGAAGAGATAAAAAAAAAAGGAAGGTGAAATCTTTAAGTGTAAATCGAGAACAAATAAAAAACGCAAAAGACTCAGTTGAAACAGGATTAAAACCAATCCAAACAGGACAAAAGATTTGGAGTACAGTAAACCACACCAGTAGAGAAATAAGGTCTTGGAAAAAAATACTAGGACTTTAATATGTACACACCAATCTACTGCACCAAAGAAGGAATTGCGCGACGTCTTCGCGGAAAACTCAACGTGCAAACAAACCCAATCGCCGCACCTCCATACAGTCAAACAATTCCGTCTATCAAGGTCGATGACGAACTCACAGACCAACTGATATACGAGAAAGAACAGTTTTTGAACCTCATACTCACACAGTTATATGAGATGCCACTCATTTACGGTCATCCCATACTCGCTGAAATAGTAGAATGTCTCGTTGTATCCGAACTTATCAAGATACATTACACCGGAAGCGGCATGAGTCAAATGGGCGGCGATGTATCTGGTGCAGGCGTGGATATGCGCCAACACGCCTATGCAATGCTACAGATGCTGACACATGGTATCAATATCATGATTCCCGGTCAACCGCCAGCACAAATGATTCCTGGCGTCACTCAACCACAACCAATTTTTCTACCAGGGGAAACAGTTCGATTGAACTATCAAATGAACGACCTCGTAACCAACAGCGCTACATATATCGAACGTAGAAACAATAGTGCAGCGCAATCTGTAAAACGTGTAATTGATTTCGGGTGGTTGTAATGCACATTCAATATAAAGAACTCAACGAATACAGTGAATGCATGAATGGTGTTGCTTCAAAAATACGAACGCTACGTTCGAGCGTTCCAATTATTCAAAACGAACTAAACAATAAATTTCCACAAGCTACACTCGAAGTTAGTGCGGGTTTAGTACCACTTCAGGTAATTCCAAAAAACAAAGAAATAAAAAAGATATTATCATTTAACGAAGCTGTTGTATCCAAACAAGTTAAATTACACGTCCAACCTAGTGTAGTAAAAAAGTACAACAAAATACCCATAACGAAATTAAGCAAAGATATAGTTGAAGCTACAATAAAACATATACTAACTAAATGAGTGAAACTACTATATATAATGATTGTACGACAGATTGTATTGTTAAATATTTGAAAGATGAGTTAAATCGCCGCAATCCAATACCTAATACGTTAATTGTAAATACAACACGCAACTTCGACGATTACAACGTACCCACACAAGATTATCCGGTATTAAAGGTATATAGAGTTCGCTCGCAGTATATGCCTTCCAATAAACGAAAGTCAACGTTACAATTACAGTATGGGTTAGCACTACCCGAACAGTATGGTTTGTTGCCATACTTGAACTGGGTAGATATTAATATAAATAAAATACTTTCATTTGCAATACACGACATTAATATATTTATAGAACCAATGTCAAAAGCGTGTGAATATCGCACATTAACCACGGAACTAGGTATTCCCGTTTACAGTTTTCTACGCTTTTCATTTAACACCACAGAAGGAATAGAAGGTAATTAGCAGTTGCTACTGGTTGCATCAAACAGCGAACTGCATCTTCACGCTCATTCCTCCAACTATGACTATTGAAAAAATTAACCGCACTATCAAAGGTGTAGCAGAACTCAAACTGTTGCGCCTATCCGATAATGCTATTCTTCACCTTCCCAAACCAACTGGATTCACAATCGATAACGCGATCGATCAACGCATTCAGATGACGCAGAATTCTCAAGGTGAAACAACTCGTGCATCTTCTTATATCAAGGGAAGAATGCCTACATTGCGCGTTGTTTATTCGCACCTTCAACCAGAAACACTTCAGTTCAAAATTGGTAACGAATTTGAACCGAAGACTCAGAAGTTGAACGTAGTGAAAGACCTTCTCGTAACACAAGCGTTGTATGCTGCTGTTACCGACACTGCTCGTATTGGTAAGAATGTTGTTATTGACGAACCAACGCAAGCCGCTATCTCTCGCGATAACGAAAGCGTACAATTAGTACAACAACCTTTTTCTACGTTCGATGGAGCCGTGAACGATACATTTGCTGTTGGTGCTGGTTTTGCTCTTAAATTCAGCGATAACTTAGTAACAGCACAGGAAACTGTTTCTATCGTAACCAGCGAAACATTCACTGGTCGAGGTATTGCTGATAACCTAGTTGGCGCACACAAGATTCGTGCTTCACTCATTACTACAAACAACGAAGTTATCATATTTAAAGCTGATAACTTAACACCTAGTTTCGATGGTGCATCAATTGATAGTAATGCTGAATCGGTTGAAATACCTTTCTTCATTAACCAAGTTCCAGGACAATGCTTCCCATACGAATTCTTTTATACTGGTAAGTTTGTTGGTTGTTAACGAACATAAGAGATAGAATAGATTGGAGTATTCTAAACACTACGTTCATTAAGGTTATACAAACATGGAATTCTTTGAAATTAAATATAATGATGGTTCAGTTGTAAAAGTCAAACGTGTAAAACGTGCGGAATTGAAAGACCTCATTACCCTACAACAAGATTTAATTGCAGCATTCGTTCGCAATTATGCAGGTATTGGTTCAGTTATTTCAGATGATACAGTATGGTCAACAATAGAAAAATTAACAACAATGTTACCTGTAGTTGGTGGCGGATTGGTCGAACTCTCCAAATTTGAAGATGACCTCAATCAACTAGCAAAAATATTTTTTACTCAATCTACAGATGATAACGGAATACCTTTAAACATGATTGCCGTTCACGAAGGTAGTGAATGGTACAAACCCAGCCTTATCTCTGAGCTACATCAACTAGATCACATCACCACATCGCAAGAAGGAATAAAAAAAGCCCGACCGGAAACAGTGGAGTAAAGTTCTCCGGCGATTCACACAATATTGAATTCGCACAACTGATTGAAATGTATGGAGGAGTGCAAAACGCACTCCTTCTTTATCAAAACTTCGACAACATCCAAATCAAAGAAATCATGGATGCTACGTGCGAAATTAGAAAAGATCCAGAAGTACGCAATAGAGAAGAGGTAGAAACAGATTGGGCGGCATTCCGTGAGAGCGATGCGTTGGAGGACCAAGTAAAAGTGAACGGACAAGTCACAACAATCAACGAACTCATGGCATTTGAGTGAAGGAAGAGGTAAGGAGGTAGAGGGCAGAGGGCATAAACCCTTGTTACTGAAGCTTTTATCTCAATCCTAATGGTATAGTTACTTCCGCCACGCTGTACTAGTCATGAAAGAAGTAGATGAATTACAACGTATTTTAGTGTCAACTCTTCAAAAGTTACAAATATAAGAGGAGCAGAAGAAAGATATAGCTCCTTCTTCCATCTTTCTTCTTCCTCCTTCCTTCACTATGTACACACAAGACCAGAACTACAACCAAAACGTTACACTCGCGTTCCAGGCTGAAGACAATCTCACGCAGGTTGTAGATAAGGTCAACGAACGAATTGGCGCTCTCCAAATGAAGCTAGCGATCGCCAATTTTGGTTTGGATACGATGGGTAAGAACTTCATCAAGAATGAAGTAGCAGTAACTAAATTCAATGCCACACTCAAAATAACAGATCAACTTTCCCAGAGGTTAGTTGCCGGACTCGGTGCTGCAAAGATATTCACCATATTCAAAAAAGGTGCTGACGATGCGCGTAATGCACTATCGGGATTGAACGATGGTGTGAAAGCGATGAATGCATCTGGTTTCAATAGTGGCATCATCGACCAATTCACCCAACTCAACGACGCGATCGCAGGTAGTTCTTCAGCCTTAGAGAACTTCGGATTGACGGCTATCAGCCAATTCAACCAATACAACAAAGCGCTCACTGAAGTCAAAACACTATTCAAGGAAAATGATGAGTTTGTTGTCAATCTGTCCGGTAACATTCAAAAACTCGTTAACGGCGAATTGAAGAATGCCATTACATCCATACAGGCTCTCAGTGCCAGTTATGAAGCCGCATCTTCAGGTTTTACAGAAGCGGCTGACAACCAAGCCGTAATGGTAGCAGGTTTGAAGTTAGCTAAAGGCGGTGGTGCTGATACTGGAGCCACGATGAAAGTGCTAGCTCAAACCATCAGTGCTTACAATATGGCAGCGTCAGACGCTACGAAAGTAGCAGCAGTCCTCAACCAGACAGTACTTCAAGGTGTTACTACCATTCCCGAACTCAGTAATGGTTTTGCTCAAGCTGCCGTTACTGCGAATGCCGCCAAGATAAAATTAGAAGAATTGGGCGCTTCGGTTGCCGCACTTACACTTCAGGGTTTTAATACTCCAGGTGCGCTAACTGGTTTGGAAGCCCTATTTCGCATCATCATCAACAAGACACCGCAAGCAGAAGCAGCATTGCGCGAATTGAGAGATGAAGGTGGAAAACCCATCAAGTTTGACATTAATGAGATACGCACCAAGGGATTTGCAAATGCCCTCAACGACTTAAACAAAGCAGCAAAAGGTAATGCTGCCGTACTTGCGGAAATCATACCAGAAGCAACAGCATACAATACAGCACTTGCTTTGATGAGCAATAACGCTGAGAAACTAAAGTCTTTTTCTACCAGTATGTTTGAGGTGACAAAAACAGGGAAATTGGCAACTGAGGCACTTGACAACGTATTCGGGATTAAACTGAAAAACCAAGCTGAGAAGTTTGAAGCGATTGTCAATCGCGTTACCGAGTCGTTCATTCAGTTCGGCGAATCATTAGCACCAGTATTTGATGAAGGTGTGAAAGCACTCGAAAACCTCACCAAAATCATTACGAGCATTCCCGATTGGCAGAAACGGGCGATCGTGCAGTGGTTAGCCGCACAAATGGCGATCTCTAAGGTAAATGATGTCATTGGAATACTAACGGGAACTGTACTCAAAGCGTTCGGTGCTTACATGAGTTGGAGAGCAACTGTCTTGTTCATGAATGGTAAGTTACTCGAACAAGTGCAGATAGTGGGAGGACTCATTAAAACAAATGCGGGAATTCTCCCAGTTCTCAAACAAATCATTGGTATCGACCAATCCCGATTGCTCATCACCAGCGAACTGAACATTGTTACCGCCAACAGAACCGAATTGGTGAAAAAATTGTGGAAAGGTGAAGGCGATCGCTTTACAACAATCAAGCAAATACTTGGATTGGATAAGGAACACATACTTGTCACCAAAGAATTAAACAACACCATTGAAGGTCGTCAGAAAATCATTGAAAACCAACTGAAGCAAGACAAAGGTGTCATTGAAGCGACTAAAGGACTGACAGCACTTCAGGAACAACGTAACCAACTCAATAAAGACTCTTTTTCTATCGCAGAACGACAAAGCAAATTGATAGAAAAAGAAGTAGCAGACAAACGCAACCTCAAACAAGCTGAAGAACAGTTACAGAAAGCAATTGGTAACAAAGACTTCAAACAGGCATATGAGGTGCGTCAACAAATACTAGATTTACAACAACAACAATCAATCAATACAAACGAGCAGATTAAACTGCAAGATGAATATAAAACAAAAGAGAAAGAGCAAGCCGATCTCGCCAACAAAATAGCTACAGAAGAAGGTAAGGTGACTGAAGCTAGAACTGCCGCCAAGAACAAGTTACTAGCAAATACACGAGAAAATCTCAAAGTACAAGGACTCGAAGCAGAAGCAGCAGACCTTAACAACAAAGCTTCTCAGATGTCAGCGCGTGCCGAACGATTGCGATCGGCAGCGAAATACGACAGTGCAAAAGCATCCGTACTTATCGAACGTGCTGAGAAAGCAGAAGCTGCTGCCAAAGCTTTTTCTACCCAAGCTCAACAGCGCAATAATGCCGCACAAGCACTCAATATTACACTGAAACGACAAGCGGAAGCTGCCGCTATCAAACAAGCAATCGCTGAAGGGAAATTGATGGAGGTGCAGACGCTCGCTGGTAAAGTGACAATGAAGAACAATCTCCTCAATAACTTGTTCTTCAAAGAGATGAAAATAAGTGGTGATGGAGCGAAGAATGCGATCGCTAACATTAGTAAGTTTGATTTCGGTAAATTGCTAGCACCGTTAATGTCCGGTTTCAGTAAGATAGGTGGACTGTTAGCAAATATCAGTACGAGACTTGCAGCTTTCGCACCCAAACTGGCAGTACTATCCCAAGCAGCGTTACCCCTCATTGTTGCTGCTGGAATCATTCACGACCAGTTTTTCGGTACGACTGCTCAATTGAGACAGATGGAAGAGTCAATGAAGAAGATAAATGAGGAGCAAAAAGAATCTACGATAAAAGCGTTGGAAAAATTAGGTGTAGAAAAGAAACTAAACTTTGAATCTCGCAAGAGGTTGTTGGATTTAAAAGCTGAAGTTGAAGAACTCGATGAATACAAGGGAATTGGTTATGAAATTGGCGAGGCTTTCAAATCAATACTTCCCACAGCGAAAGCTTTACTATCGGCTAGTTTCCCAATATTGAGAGTTTATTACGAAGTCGGTAAGATAATAGGAAAAATTACAAACGAAGCGAAGAAAAAATTAGATGAATTTGTTGGTATGATACGTCTCGATCAAATGGTCGGTACGTTCAATGAAATTGATAAAGCAGTACGTGCAACTGACACCTCTATTGTTAATCTCATCAAATCCACAAAACAAATGAAAGAAGGTTTTAGTGGATTAAAAGATATCGACAAACTTATTAAATCCGCCACAATTCTAGATGCCACACAAATTCAAACTATAAAGAATACAATTGAAACCAACAATAAACAAATCGATACTGAAATTTCTAGTAATGAAAAACGTATAGAAACATTAAATAAACAATTAGAACATTACGATAATTTGAAAGAAGTAGAAAAGAAAAACGCTAGCGAAGGAGATCGTAGACTGGCATCAGAACGAGATAAATTAGCTGCACGTGCTGAAGAATTGAAGACAAAAAAATCTCAAAACGAACAAGAGTTGAAAGATTACGTTGAATATTTACAACAACGAAATCAATTGTTGAAGAGAGTACAAGATAACGACCTTACAGTCAATCCGAAAGACAAACAGAACACAACCACCAAAGAAGACGTTGAGGGGGCTGTGAACGCAATACAAGTCAAATTGCGTAAAGGCTTGCGTCTATCTGAAAAAGACCTCAAGGAGTACTCGAAGAAAGTTGCCGCCATCATGAACGGTACTGGTGAGTACATTACGGAAGTGGACGGAAAAATGAAAACCGTAAAGATCGACACTTCTGAACTCACTCAAGTTCTCAATGAGTTTGACTCAAAAGCTGCTGGTGTATTTGATGGTATCGCTCAACAATATGAAGCCGGATATATCAAAGGTAAAGATGCTGCCGAACGAATCATTAACGAGTTAGAAAAAACGGTCGAAGGCAGTCAGAAGAAGATGAATCAGGCACTCGATGCAGGTTACGTCATTCAGCAATATCAACAAGCCATCAAATTCGCTCAAGAAGGTAGTAAGGAAGTTGTGGAGTTATTGAATACTGAAGCTGAAATAATGAGAGCTAATTCAGAAGCGGGTGTTATTTCTTCACGTAAGGCAAATGAAGAAATACGCAAAATACAGCGTCAGACATTGGAAGAACAAATCAGATCTCAGGAAGAACAACTCAAACTACTGGCAAACATACTACCTCCAGCAATGAAAAAGCAGATGGAAGCTCAGCTTTTTCTATTACAAAACCAATACAATGCTTCACTCATCGACGGACAGAAGAAGAGTATTGAGGAGCAATTCAAAGCACAACAAGATGGTGTCAGCAAACAAATAGCACTTGCTCAGTTGTTGCGCGATCGCAGGGTAACGAGTGAAATAGAAGCGGTAGAAAAAATAGATGGTTTACGTAAGAAACAATTACAGTTACAACAACAAGAACTCGAAAAACAGTTACAGTTTGTCAAGAATGATGTTGAGAAAAAGATACAACTGGAGACTCAGATACTCGGAGTGAAGTCGGAAATCGCCAAACAAGAACTTGACGCAGAACAGCGCAAAATTGACAACAAGTACAAGCTACAACAAGCTAGTATCACCAAAGAAATAGCACTTCTCCAGTACCAGAAAGAAGCTGCAACAATTGGTGAGGAAGAAGCTGTCAACAGATTGGCGGCGTTCCAGAAACGTCAAATACAATCGCAAGAAGCACAATTACGCGAACAACTTAAATTGGCAGGTCAGGATAAAGAGAAGCGACTCGCCATTGAAGCTGAGATATTTGGCAAGCAAGCTGACTATCAGCGATTGCTCACTGCCGAAATCGAACGCGAACACGCTAAACGCATCAAGTTGATTCAGAACCAAACAGAAGCGACCAAACTCGGATACCAGAAGTCAATTCAAACACTTTCTTCTACAGCAGACCTCATACAGGAGGAAGTTAAGTTATATGAAGCTCGTAACAAAGCAGTACTAGCACTCAACGATATTGAATCGGGTAAAGTAGCCAATCAATTACGAATCACAGCAGACCTTCAAAAACGTGCTGACCTGGAATTGAAGTCGGTCGAGTTGCAGGAAAAGAACCGCGAAATCGCCGCCAAACAAGAACGACAGTCGCTCGTCTACCAACAGAAACTGCTCGATCTTGGTTTCCAGCGTCAACAACTGGAACTGAACATTCGCAAACTGGAAAATGAAAGTTCGCGCAAACTCCTCGAACTCGAAATCAAGAAAGCCGAACAATTCAAAGTACGCAAGGAAGAACTAGAATCACTTCAGTTAAAATTGCAAGCCAACAAACAAGAAGCTGTTGGTATTGAAGCGACCAACAAGCTACTCGACAAACAGCGTCAGAATCAACAGGAAATTAACAAGTACGCATTCGAGGAGATGGAAAGCAGACAGGCGATCGCACGTGAAGGTGGACTCATTGACTTACAACTCGCCAAACAAAACCAGATACTTGCCGCATACGAAAAACAAGCACAACAAGCCAACATACAAGCCCAACTAGCAGAAATATCTGGCAACAAGCAATTGCTACAGCAAGAGTTGTTGACCAAACAGTATGAGATGCGTACTACCATTCTCCAAAAACAACAGGAGTTGATGCAGTCCGAACAGGATGATATCAAGCGCAAATTTCAGATGGCTCAGGATTTGGCAGCTACCGATTACCAGAAACAGAAGTTAGCGAAACTGGCAGCTAAGCAAGAACTGCTAACACTCAACTCCAGACAGAAGATAGAAAAAGATATTCTGGAGATGCAAATCAAGAGCAACCGCATAGCTCTCGAACGTCAGAAGATAGAGCAAGCTGTAGCAAAGATGAAGCTAGCAGCAGAAGTCAAGGTACAGGAAGCTGAGACGAAAAAAGTGTTGGCTGATAAAACCAAGACTGACGAAGAAAAAGAAGCATCCAAAGCACAACTGGAAGCTAAGAAATTCGAGTATTCCTCAAAAGGTATGGAAGATATGTTTCTACAACAGAAAGAAGGGCTTCTCAACTACGAGGAAAAGATGCAGCGATATCAGTTAGCACGCAAACAGGGTAACGAACGTCAAGATGCGGAAATCGGATATGCGAAGACCATGTTCGGTCGTGGCGCTCAAGATAATATATATCGTGCAATCAAAGAAGGAATGAAAGATATGTTGGATGGATTAGAAGATACAGAAATGAATACATCTAAGGAATATTACAAAGGTGTATTTAATCCAAATATTATACAACCAGTATTCGAGCAATTTATGAATACTATGTTGGAAAAAATGCCAGTTGTTAATAGTACGCAAACTATAGCTAACGGTGTTGTTGCTCCAAATTTAAAGAAAGCGCGAGAAATTAAAACGCAACAAATAACTAGTTCGCCTAAGTCAAACGAACCTATAGTTGTGAATTTTACGAATACTAATACTATAACAGTGAATGGAACTGATGGTACAAAAGACTTCGAGAAGAAATTAATGGATAGTTCGGTAATGACAACTAAAAAGTTGACTGATGTGTTACGATCCTTGAATACTGAACTAGGTAAATAATTTCGCTCTGCGAGATGTGATGATTGATGAGTACAATGTGCTCTCAATCCAGAAAACCGCCAAACTACTTCATTGGCGGTTTTGTTTACCTCAAATCAATAGCGTAATATTCATCGATTTCCTCAAGAAAGAATAATGCAATTTGTTTTGCTTGTACGAAAATAGCTTCTTGATAAGTACAATTTAGGTTTACATGAGGATATGTGAATTTTTCGGTCATTTTTTTCTCATAATCTTTAATGAGAATTTGCACCACTTTAGGAGGCAAACGATCGCTATCCCAGTACCCGTCAAAATCTTTCAAAGTTATATATTGTCGGTTGATACAACGAACTACAATTGCATCTCCATAACACTTAAATTCGTTCGCCAAGTCAGATACCAATCCTAGCTGCTCTCTGTAAGACTGGTGCCAGATTCCTTGATAGGGGTTTAACCCAACTCCTGCGATCGCAGTTTTACAACTTTGTTCCAACAGTTTATACACAAAATTTAACATTCTGTTGACGGGAGAGTTATCGGAACGGCTGGTAAATCCCCATCCTGAATACCTCAAGCAGGTGAAGAGAGCGGGATAGTAGAGGTAGTATGCTTTTCCCATCAGTCCGTTCAGGCTTTCTATAGAATTCATTTTAAAGATACCGTCACAGAGATAATTTAATTCCGATGTTGCTTTATCCAGGATCTCGTTCTCAATGCCCTCTCGACGGTTTCGCATCAAAAACCGTCTGTTTCTGCGAAAAGTTCCCCAACAAAAGTTTTGCATGATAGCAACTTTCTTTGGTTCTACTGCGAGTGTTTGAGCTTCGATCAAATTAGAATTGTTTTTATAGTTTGGTTCAATTCTACCAACACAGTTCCCGTAGATATCAAAAATGACAACTGGAACTTGCGATTTCAATAATGTTGATAAAGTTTCAGCAGGAATTTCTATTGGTTCAATTGCTAGTATGGCTCTTAATTCAATTAAGAGGTGTAAAGATTGAGAATAATTGTGTTCTGGGTTAATTAAATAAACATAATTGCGATCGTCTTCAGCTAACTCAATTTTAGTGTACGGTTTCAAAAATAAAGTGGGTAAAATCTTTTCCGATTCTAATTTTTTAGAAGGTTTTGGGATTGATATATTTCTCTTATACACGTTCGATTCCTTTCAAACTTTAATCTTGTGGGCTGCTACCACCCAAAGCGATAAGCGCTCTTTCAGCTTGCGCTGTCATGCGATAAGCACTATGTACGGCTTGCGCGCTCGAGCGATCGCGTAGATACTCCCAAATCTGTCGAATTTCAGTACGGAATTCTTGACGGTCGATTGCGGCTTGCTGACGATCTTGTGCAGTTTCTGCGGTTAGACGATCCATTCTTTCATTTGATGATTTAGTCATATTTTCTCCCAGTACCCATGTTCTATTTTCGAGCATAGTATCGCATTATCCATAAATGTCAAGCGTATCCGACTATTCTCTGAGAAAATTATTTTAATTCGCATAATTCTGTGGTAAGCTAGTCCACAAAAGTAAAAGACACCACCCACTTTTACCAATAGGTGATGCGCTTTTGCCAAATATTCCATTTAATTCTGGAGTCATAGTAACATGAATTCGCAACTTTCCGCAACCCTGAAACCAGCTCAAATTATAGATCCTGAAGGAGAGTTAGAAACAATCGTCCAAATGATGGAGATGGCAACCGCCATGATGTTAGATGCTGGACGACGATTGGATGGATTAAAAGAAGGTAGCGTGCGTAAGTTCAACAAAATGGTAGAAAATAGAGGCTTAAGTATCCGAGAAACCAACAAACTCATAGATGCTTGGAAGATATCGGAACAATTGGCTTACATTACTGCCGTTCGACTGGGAATACCTTTACTCCTCAGATTGGGTCAACCTTCCAATAAAGAAGCACTGGAAGCGATCGCCCAACACGAAGTGACTCAACTCCAAGCAACCGAGGTTATCAAGGAATTGCGTGTTGTAAATTCAAAACCCGCACCAGAACAAGTTGAATGGCAATCCCACAAAGACGGCACTCGTACACTTGTACTACGCCTCCCCGATTGTCAGCAAACAATTAACATCGAACAACAGTGGAAAGCCAACCCGCTTCCTACACCTATTTTTCTACAACAAATCCGTCCGCAGGTAGAGGACGTATGTCAAACTGTCGATAAAGAGTTGGATGAATATCTCGAACGACAATCTGAACTGACATCATTATTGGGACAAATAGAAGACGCTCGGTACTTTGTAGAAAAATACGCAAGTCCGAGCGATGCTACTGAGGTGATGATGCTCAATCGTGCGAAAGAGAAATTGGCGACACTTCAGATGCAATTGAATCGATATCAGATGGGAGATGCGCCCATTCCTTCACATTTAGCAGATAGTCTATCTTGTTGAACTTATTACCTGCAAAATAAAACCACCTATTGTAACTACCGTAATACCCAATCATTATTTGAGTGCCTGTATTTACCAAAACGATTACAGCTTGTTCTGGTAACTTATCATTTGGCGTAAACCATTCAATCTCGACTGTTTGTTTTCTATTCATTGTTTGTCTTTCGTCCTCAAAAAAGAACTTAGGCACAAGATTCATTTTTCTCATAGATTCTGCGCCTATTTGATTTGCAACTTGTTCTACCATATCGTCATCTGGTGAAATCCTTACCATAAAATTTTCATCAAAACCACAATAGTTCTGAAACAACATTTCAATGAGTTCATGGCGTTTCATTGTACGATATCTTTTTTCTATACCTCCTAGTTTCGTACATAATTGCTTAATTTGCTTAACAGTCATTCCGTTAATGGCAAATCTCAAACTAACTTCATGTGTGGAACATATGGGTTTCCAAGTTTTCGTCATGTTACATTATTCTCCTCAAACAACTCCCGTTTCAACTGCTCTTTTGGAACACCTTTAGTCCATATTTTTGTTTCCACAGTTTGTATATGAACACCACGTTCGCTGTAGTAAGCTGTATGTCGTGTTTCATAACTATCTGAAGTAACGTTATGTAAATAAGTATCATACATACTATGCGTTCTATCTCTTCGATTCTCACGAACACCAATTTCACGCGCAACATATATAATACCTGTTGGATGTTCGGCTAACGCATACGATACTCGCTTTTCATCACAATCTATGTATTTGGAATATTCGTGTATGAGATAACTATCTAGATTGAAATGATATGTATGTTCTCCTATTTGAGAACTGTGGGTTACCGTTGGTATTTCGGCATTATTCATTATCGATTTCCCATTCTTGTAAATTCAGTCTATCGGCTATTGGTGGTAATCCTTCGTGATAATATAAGAATTGTTCCGAACGATAATTATCCCAATAATCTTGACAAATCACATAATTATTTCTTGTTGAAATTTCCAAGATAGTGTTTTTGTTATGTACGTTTTGTTTCCGGTTTCATAATCATGTGAATTTAAAAATGCGCTCCTCATAAACTCGCGTTTAAATCTTTTTTCTAACACCCATCCTTCTAAATTACAAATATACGTTGTTTGTGAGTCAATTTTCACTGTTATGGGATTATGGTTGCTCATCTTCACTTTCCTCATATTGCATATCATCAAATATGTCACCTTCAGTCCACAAGTTATTCAGATCGCAAAAGAAACTTTGACTGACGTAACGATCGCGTATTGTTAGAAAACAGGTGTGGCGATCTTTGTCGTATTTCACATCACCATCAATACGAGACGATGACATGAGATTGCGAATAATGCGTTCAATATTTTCATCATTCATTTTCCGATACCTGTGAAGCTCTAAAGAGGGTTTAATTGTGCCAATCCTAGAATAGCAAGTTTGTGTTGCTCGCAGAGCCATGTATAGCGCTCTCGTACAGTTCTTGCTCCGAGTAGTGCGTGATGATTATTATTAATGATTTGCTTCTCAACATCTGTCCACCTAGTTTGTATTCCCATATGTCTAAAACCTGGTCGTATGTTTATATTTTACCCCATTTTATAACCATTTTCTATGAATTCTGTATCAATGAAGTATTTGGTCATGTGTTTACACCATTCCCATTTTGTACGTTCTGTAGTATCTCAACCTCCATTCTCTTTGGCTTTCTTCTGATAATTCTGAAACCAAAGATTTGCTTACTTTTTCTTCAAATATTCGACAAACATTTTTGAAAAATGTATTACAGGGATCCGGTAAAAAGCTACCGCTACATTCAAAATTAAGATCGTCTCTTGTCGGAAATATTATTTTTGCCAGATTTCGCCCTTCTCCGTAACGAGGTAAGAATATGTCAAAACAATACTCACTTTGCCATTGATTCTTTGCGGAAACTCTTAACCAGAAATAATATTCAATGAGAGAAGGTTTATTATTAAAACCGTAAAGAGTTCTGGACGGGTAGCTCCAACGATTATTGTACATGGTGTAAACATCATTGGTAAGACATATATAATTAAACTTATAAAGATCGCATTTTAGCAACTTACAATTTTCAGGATAAAGTCTACTGTATTCATTCAAGAAAAGTTCGACACTTTTCCACGCTGAAACAAACCCAATATCATTTTCTACAGCCAAACATTCTTGTTCTACAGGGTGTAAATCATCCCAGGTATCCCAATTGTAATAACTTCTACGAGGATGTCCGCACTCAAAATATATGTGCCAAAATTCAGGAAACATATCAACTCTTTGCATGAAAACTGAACCATCGCTGTAAACATAAATTTCATCTCTATCTGCAATATCATCAGTCCAAATACTATATTCGTAAGCCACACCTATAATTTGAGCATAGCAACCCGCACCGTTCAATCCCGTGTAATTTTCATAATAAGATTTGTAGATTTTAGCAGCTTTACATCTTGCCATTCTTATCTTCTCCTCTCATTGAGTATCACCAACTCAGACCACTCTTGCACTTTCCTATGTTTCCACATATTTACAGTCTGAGTTGTTGTAAACGATCTGAGGTCTGTTACTTTTTCTACAAACTCGTCCTGTATCAGTTGAAACAAATCTCTTTGACCGTCTATCCATCGTAGTTTGAAGTTCAACTCCGGTCTATGTGGAAACTCAATCCTTACTGTTATTTTTGCGCCAGCTATTGGGAATCTTGGGTAGAAAACATCGAAGTAGTATTCTTGCTGCCACTCGTTTTTAGCGTAACATCTCAACCAAAAATCGTATCTGTTGTTTAATTTCGGCAATTTCTCTTCGATGTAATGTACACAAAGGGAACTAGAACATGGAGAATATTTCTCATATTTTTCATTTACTTCGCAGAAATAGGAAAAATCGTATAGATTGCAGACCAGTTGATTGAGAACACTTTTAGAGCACCAGTTGAGAAAACAATGGGCGTTTTTAAAAGCGTGAGCTGTACCACAGTTGTTCAATTCTATAATGTCTACTTTTTCCTCATAACTCAAATTACCCCACGAATAATCTACCCAATAATATTCTTCATAAACCGCCCAAAATTCAGGATAGAAATCTATGGTTTGAACGAAAATAGAATCATCGTCATAAATAGATATTTCATGACAATAATCAAAATGTTTCCCATCTTTAACTCGAAATCTTGACAAAACTAATCTACTCTTATATCCATAAATTAAATCGAATGGTTCGTAGTTTTTCCAGAACTCACTATAAACTTTTGCAGCTTTACACTTCACCATATCAAACAACCTTTCTGATTAATTATCTAATTTACAAAGTTTTATCTGTTGTTACTACAATTATTGTGTTTACTCTTTCCACCATTTTGACTACTGAAAGTTCGTACTGTTCGCGTACTTTCCGATGAACGGGAAGTTTTGTTTTACTGATTTTGTTCATTTTTGATTGTCTACCAATATAATACTGTCCCTTTTTTGCAAATTATGTTACACTGTCATTTGATTCAACAACAGTATTTCTACGTAAATTCTTTACTTTCACATCAACCTCGTCCAAATATGTTCATTGCTTGGATAGCCAAAGTCTTATAGAATATATTTAATTTGCCAGAATATTAATTACGAGTGTGGTTGAATCATTTTGTCAAACCCGCATAAAATACATATAACATTCTTTATATCCGCACCGAATGACCTGCACAATCACTAACAACAACCACATACGTAACCTATACATTGAGTGCCAACAAACCATATGTACGCAATATGGCGTTCCCGAACTATTCACCACCACCATAAACTCAATCAACTACTTGATATTACCAGTCGATTCAACTGAATATAGTCGGGTAGAAACAGAAAAAACTGATATCGTCGATACATTCAACAACCCATTTATCTCACCTAAACTAGTACGTGTTGGATTCAGAGCAAAGGTTGCAAACAATCTCTGGTCGATCCATCAAACACTCAAATTTCTCGCCATCAGTAGCATTGCAAGCGGGTACAACCGATTTATTCCTGTTACTGTGCTCGATTACTGTCACCCCGAAATAACAGACACCACCCATACCGTTCGCAAAGGAATGCTCAAAGTGAGTTCCGCTAGTGGTACGAGTGGTGTCAGTCAAAATGGCGCGCCATTATACACAAATGAGTACGATATTGAATTCGTCGAATTGAACCGTCGTACTATTATGTAGATTCAACATCTTGTAAATACTCTTTCAATATTGACTGACATTCGCATCAATCCATCTTTACTTTTTGTTGCTTTTGGTATTCTCATAAATAATATCCAGTAGATTCTTTATTGACTTCTCATTACGATCTTTTGTTTACGTCAGTTTGTTGAATAATAATCATTCTACGCTGACTCCACTTTTCACCATAAGCTTGATTGCGCCAGTGTCCCCTCCGAGTGTGAGATGTAGGAGAAGCATGAGTGCCACCCAAGTCTTTTCTCGGTTTGTGTGCTTTAACGTACAGATTACCAATCCACTTCGGATTTAACCAAGTGTTCTCTTTTCTTGAAGATTTTGGAACTGAAGTTTTCCCAAAACCACCACCACCATTTTCTTCTCGATCCGACCATTCGGGATAATGTTGAGCGACTAGCAGCGATTGAATCAGTAAAGAACTAATAGTATTGGTTAATTGTGCTTCACTATCGCTTGCACTAAGTCCATCTGGAGTAACAACGTGCGTTTTAAAGTCTGGAGCGATCGCTCCAGAGTAAAACGAGCTATCTTTTGCTTGCGACACCCACAGAATACAATCTTTTTCTATCGGTTCCGGTTTTGCATACTGACTACCATAGAAGATAACGGGTAACTCTTCTCCAGCTTGCGCCTTATAAAACAAAATCCACGATATGGAATTACCATTTGAATCTACAGGAGCTTTATCTAATGGAAGAAACAACAAACCATAAGGAATGAAAGATGGAAGCTCGCTCAATCCTTCTGGTATATCGCAATGTAGAAAAATATCGGCAAGATCTCTATCCAACCAATACGAACTGGCACGTTTCGATATGTAAACATTCATCAATTGAACGCTTAACATCAATAGTACATTTTCATGTAAAGCCATCATCCCTTTAGTACAACACTGTAAACAGAAAACAAACTCCACCATAACGTCAAGCCAATCCTGATATCCTCTAACGGATCTGTACTTGCGTTTAGTTATTTGTCGATACATATCTGACTGTTTGACGCGATCGCGTGCCTTGTCATACAAGCTATCCAAAACCTCTTTTGATATTTCTATCCCTTCCATAATTAATCCAAGCAAACAATTTCTTAATTTTATCCAATAAGCTATAAGTAATATTTATTACTTTCAGCAAAACGCCGTACTTTGTTTATCTGTTCTTGTATTGTATGTTGCTTAACATTATCTTCACTAATTACAACACCACCTTTTCGTATCATTTCAATTAAAGTGTTGCTATTTTCAACAGTTGGACATCTCTTTTTTTCTACCACTTCTTCACCATTTAACACAATACACACCTCCTCTATCGTCCATCCATTTTGCAGCAAACATATAGCTGCTTCATTTCTTTTCATATACCACTTTCAATTATTTCAATCGTATTACCATCTATAATAATTGTTTTACACGTTTTCTCGTAATACTCAACGAGCATTATTTTTAAATGATGCGTTTGTTTCTCTAATTGTTGTACCTTCTCTTCAATAAGAACGCTATCATCGTTATATCTGTACGTTATTTTTTGTGCGAGATACTCTGACTCCCATATGATTTCTACAGGAAGACCACGTTCATTAAAGTTCGTTATTCGTTCTTTATCGTTCTTCATATGTGGTCTTTGTCCAATAGTTCGTTAATAGGAAACGTACAGTTTGCTGGAGGTAGTTCACCTATTAGCAAACTAAAACCATCGACACCACTCACGGGAGATGCGATCTTCTGTGAGATTCTTAATGATACCACGCTTCAACCAACAGTCGTCACGGAGGGCGACACCCCTCATACCTATACGTTTGGGGTAGATAATCAAATACCCATAATAATAACTAATGTAGATACGGTATTCGTTCGAGCTATCGATGTTACAAATCCACAAAACGGCGAATTTGTATTTGATGGAACAAAAATAATCCTGTTTAGTGAAAAACCTATAACACAAGTTTCATACGTTGCGTCAAACACGTCATTTAGAACGCTAGCGGCAACGGGTATTTCGGGGTTGTCGGGTTTGCCGATAGTTGGCAGTATTTCCATCAACGATAATTTTCAAGACCATCCATCTGGTAGTATGACGCTTATTTGCGACCAACGAGATTTAGGTAGTTTGCGATATAGGTTTTCCACAGGTACATTTGTTTCTATTTGCGGGTTTGCATTTATTGTCAACGGCTTTACAGAAGATATTAGTAGTAGCGATACAACAGCAATTGTTAACGTCAGTTTGCGTGGTAAATGGGAAATGTACGCAAACAAACCCATAGCTCTCAACAATCCAAATAGCAGCACGTCTGGTGACTTTCAAGACCCATCATGTCAGATAGGATATGTTGACCCCACCAAGCAAAAATACGTTTCTATAAACGCTCTAGCAGGTCGTGTAGGAGCAACAGTGACGGGTATTACTTTCCAAATAGAAGTTCCTAACGATAGCGATAACGCTACGACAACGATCGCCAACGAACTTGGTAATTACCTAGACATAGAGCAGAGTTTTGTCGATTACAGCAGTCCACAAGCAATAATCTGTAGAAAAATAAACGCAGTCCAATCCTGGAACTACTCGCATAACGATTTACTAGAAGGTAAGTTTTCTACATCTATTAACCGATTACCAGAAGAACCCATAACTAAAGGTGCCAGTGTAGCGGTGCGATCGCCAAATTACAGCGCTCTCGTACCCACAACGATCGCACCATACGTCCCTTATATTCAAGCAGAAGATGTCAACAATATACCCAAACCGACAATTTATAATTTCACGACACCAGACATATTTAATAATGCGGGCAACGTCGTCAATGAGCCAACCCAACAATCTACAGAACAAAAATTCCAACTGAGGAAGGTAGAAAAAAGGAAATACACTACAGGGGATAGCGAACCCACAATACCACCACCTCACGTTGTTAAACTAACATCGTTAGACCAGAATACAGACAGGAGTGGCGCTTCCAAGACTTCTATATATAGAGAAGAGGAAGATGGAATGCCGATTCTCGAAATAACCAGAAGATATGCATTTGCTTATACAGCGTTCGACATTACTAAGTTTAAGTTTATAGGTGAGGATAAAATACCTTATTTAGAAGGCGATCCTTCTCAATTTTGGCAACTCGTTGAGGAAACTTATAAAAATTACATCTACGATGAAAAAACTGGGTATCTTCTCGGATACGACATTCGAGGTAAAAAATATATGAGAGCTAAATTAGAGGGTGATGACCTTTATACTCAGTCTTATCAAATAGCACTTCAAGAAGGTGAAGAAGTTAGTAATTATCAAACCGCTCTATACAACACCTATAAATTTGAGTGGGTTCCGGTTTATGGTGCAAAACGCTACGCTTTAGTGAGACACAAAGACTACTACAAACAATTCGATAAGGAAGAACAATACATTAAGAAATGTAACAAGGACGGTACGTCGTACTGGGAGCAAAACCCGAACTATATCGAACCAATGTTCGCGATCGCCGAAACGGAAGAGTACACGTGTTTCATTTCGATTCCCAATCCGGATAACTTATTAAGAGAAGGTAAAGATCCATTTCAACCGGATGTAATGAGTGGAACTGAAACTTTTAACCGCCAGAAGTTAACAATTCTGCCGTCAAAGAACACGAAGATAGCAAATTACGAACTCGGCGAACCTCCAGAAGAAGACAAATACCTTACATTTGTTTCTAACTTCACAGCTCAAGACCCGCAATTCGCAGCAGTGGTAGAAGAAACCTCAGAATCTGAGTCAACGGGAGTTCCACCCGTTCACACTCGCAAACCACCCAAATACGAGTTAGTAGATGTCAACAACGATAAAAATAAACAAAAAAAGAACGATAAGTACCGTTACGTTATCTGGACTCAACCATACAATGGTGGTTATCCGCGAACTGGTAGTTATAATTTTGAGAAGGCAAAGAACATACAGGACGTTATAAACGCTGTAACCAATCAATTACAAATAGATGATATGCGTAGTACTTTAAGTAGTAGTTGTAGTGTACCATTAAACTTATCGTTGAGGAGTGGAGATAAAGTAACAGTTAATCTAAAAGGTTCCTACTACTATAGACGTGTTATGGGATGTACGCACAGCCTTATTATTGAAGGAATCAACGAATATGGTGTTCCTTTAATCACAAGTAGCGGTACTTCGCTACAATTAGGAATGGATAGAAATATATCAGTTCAGAATAAAAAAGAAGAAGTTCCATCACCACGTTCGTCAGATAGTGACAAACCTACAGGACTTTTTATTGACGATACTAACTTTACATTAGGATCGTTATTATCATCTGATTTACCAAGACGAGGACGTGTAAACGCACAATGAACCAAAACACAGCAATCGAACAACTGAAGAATGAATTGAAACGATTGGTGAGTAATAATGTAAACGTGAAAACTAGCGGTAACAATTATCTGATAACAATACAGGATACCGAAATATCAGTACCCCGCATCAATAATCAGGTTGTTAGAAAAAATAGGTTGAGGTCAAAGTGATTCAATATCAAAACAAAATTCCCACGATCTGATTTTATTCAATAATTGGGATTTGTAATCATTAGGATTTGGTAATTCTTTCAACACTTCGACAGCTTCATTAAACCAATGTGTTTGATTGCTGTATTTTTCGGGCGCTCCTAAAGTTGCCGGATGATGTAGAACTAAGACGTAACATCCATCATCATGGCAAATGTGCGCCATTCCACCATATTCGTTTATAAAGGTGACTACGGGATGAATTATTACTCCATTATCCTTATACCTAAAAGAGGTCGGTTTTGTTTTTATCCACATAATTATTTATCACCCAATCCGAAACTCATATGACCGCTTTCATGCCCAATTAATGTGGTGACTTCTATGTCTTTCCGAGACGTATTGTTATAGTGGTGCTCATCAAACTCCTTCTGAACTTCCAGTAGTAGTTGAAGTGCGCGTACATTGTGTGTGGTGGCGAGTTCGCCTACTGATTGCTGTACTGCTTTAATTGCTTGCTCTATTGTTTGTTTTGGGTTATTCATTGTTATTTACCTCATTAACTACCAAAATCAACGCAATCTTCCCAATAAAAACTCAATTTTTCTATCATTCGTCTTCCAATGAAATCCCTGTTGTAAATGTCATTGCTAGAAGATTTAACTCGAATAAAGTCTTGAATAATCATTTTTCCTTCTTCTGAAAGGTCGCAATGTGTGGAAACTTCAACAGCCGTTCCTCTACGAGTCATGTTACTACACAAATAATATACAGTTTCATCAACTTCGTAACCACGATCGTATGTTCTATCTATAGGTTCAGCTAAAATTGCAGCTTGATATATCTCAGCTTCATCTTTGTCATCGAACAGTTTACCATCTGTAGTACGATAAGCGGTTATTGTTTGTATCATGTTATTCAAAAATATCGAAATATCCGTTCAGCGAGTATTCATCTAACACATAGTTCGCTACAGCAGTCCAATGTGTTTGTATGTTTTCGGGTAACTGTTCCCATGTGGGGGGCATTGGATTACCTTGAAAGTTCGTCCATTGTGCGGAATCGCCGTACACCTCGTATAACTGAATCGCTAGTTCTGTTTCATTATTCATGTTCTTACAGTATTGGTTGTAGTTATAGTATAACAACTTTAAATGCGGCGTTTCTAAAAATATAGATCGCCGCATTGTTTATACCTATTTAGCAAAACCAACCTTTTCGACCTTCATCTTGGTTCTCTACTTCTTTAGCTGTTTCCTTGATTTTCTCAAGTATCTCTTCCGTATTCTGAACATTCTCTGTTTTTTCTATCTTGTCTTTTACTTCCGATAAATCTTGTTCTGGACGATCGTTACGTTCGTCACCTTTACCAAACAACCCACTAGACATATTACTTGTTATCCTTTATTTGCTGTTCTAAGTCTTGAACGAGTATTGTAATTTCATTACTACCGCATTTACGAGAAATCTCATCAGCAGTAATATTTATCTGATGCATTATTCCTTCTACATCTTCTACGTTGTCCATCTGACGTACTTGTTCGATAATGTGTTGTATATCAGATTTGGGTCTGTTTATTTTAAATGATATTGATTTCATACTTGTTATCCTCTAACACATATGCTAGCATCATCCTTCATTGTAGCGTGGTAGAAAAAATGTTGTCTAGTAACTTGGAGATAGTTCCATCTCTACAAACTCTGGTTTACCAGCGATCGACATAATTCGCGCAATGACGTACTGATAATTTTCACACAACATCTGTATTTGTTCGAGATTGACGGTGTGATATATGCCTATTATAGGTTGGCGACGCTTCATTTGCTCGTATAATTTACCACACTCAAATCCGTATAAAAAATTGCGGTCGCACTCGTTCATTAGTGACTCCAGTTAACTATTAACCTGTGATGTGCGTATTCGTATATTGTTTCTATTACTTTTTTGTAAAGTAACAACAATTTAGCAGCAGGATATTTGCTGTATAATCCGCTAACAACAATCAACCATTCAAGCTGTCGTTCGTTCGACCACTCTTGAACTGCTGACATAACGTGTCCGTTGTATAAAACAAGTGCTAGTTCTTCTGGTAGTTCGAGTTGTGATGCTTCCATTTGGCATACAAGTTTGTAGCGTTCAATTAATTCTTGTTTATTATTCGACATAACTAATACGTAATTCCGGATATTGTGATTCAACAATCAACCAATCAACTGCGGATTCGTATATTGGTTCGCCATCTTTATCTTCATCTGACCAATCTAATATACCAGAATCAATACACTCTTGAATCAAGCCACCCATAGGAGCGCCACAATCCATCTTTTCTCTACATTTATTGTGTATCTTGTGGCAATCTATACACATTTTGTATGTTTCCCATTTGTCAAACCATAAGCCGCTAATATACCAATATTTGGTACCTTTATTTATTTGACGATCGCATTCAGAACATTTGTGTTGCTTTCGGGAAACACGCTCCACCTCGTTCCAAACTTTTGGATGCTCGTAATCACACATTTTTCTACCTCTTTTTCAGTCTAAACGTTATTGCCGCCACTATTTCATCCATTGTTAGGTTGTAGTCGTACATGAGGTTAGCAATATCATCACCACCTTTGTACGCGCTTTTAATTGCCCAACATGGAACTAACGTTCGTTTTATACAGTACTGTTGACGAACTATATGTTTATGCTTACATATTAAACTGCTATTTTCTTTCCCAGACATCTTGAAAGCTCCATTTAGTTTTATACCAGTTCATATTACTCTTTTTTCTATCCCTATTACAAAATATATAGTCGATATAATAACTAGCTAGTTTGATTGGGTTGTTGGCTTTCATTGTGTTTGCAGATAAGTTTGTATATTTGTTCCAATGTTCCAATTGATAGTTTGTCTAAATTCGCATTATCTATTTCATATACTAATTTGCGTTTGTGTTCGCGTAGCTGTTGTTCTCTCTGTATTTCATCGGCTCTTTCTTGAGTGATTGGACTTACCCACCATCGAAACATTGGACGACCGCCAACTTCGTAACCACTTGATTTACTAAACCTTATTTCAGAATTACCGGAACTTGCAACAATTTGAGTTTTGGTTACTTTGACAACTGGTAGAATCAACTCATTGCGATAATTTCCTTTACTTATCAGCAACAAATCTCCAACATTCACATCATTTAAGTTACTCATTCTTTTTCTCCTGTTTGTCTATTTTATCTATCAAATCGTATATCGCTTCATCTATTGAATCAGCATCCCAACCATTAATTACACGTTTGTCGCTGAACAGTATGTTCGCATAGCATCCATGATACATATGACTCGTTATGCTAAGTAAAGCATAGTCATCTTCCCAAATACAAAGCATGAGTTCGTTTATTAATTCTGCTGCCGTCATAAGTTATATTTGTCATAGATGAAACTATTATATTAAACAATGGCATACGTACAATATGCATCAGGTAGAACGAAGCTACCATTCAATACATCAAACGTAACAATAACTAACGATGGTTCGTTAGGTGTTGCAGGAACTATCTATTTATCCATACAAGGTGAAAACCGTGTTGGTAGAAATAAAAATAGTGTATTGGTTCCAGTAACTTTAACAGCAACCAGTAAACTATCAATAACAATACCTCCTCTACTAAACAGCGAAGACTGGCAGAACGTAATCGTTTCAGCGTCGTTAACGAACGATGTTAACACGCTCACACAAATCGTCAAGGTGAACGTTGCAGATATTGGAATACCTCTTATTCTCTCTAGTGAGAGAATATTTAAACTTACGTTAAACGATCGTACCGTAGCCAACGCATCATCGTTACCATTAGCACCAGAATACGGATTAATACGTTATGTGGCGGCGCTCAACTATTACTACGAGTACGACAAGTTCAGCACAAAAGTACCCGATGGATTGAATGTATTGTCAGCTACAGTTGGTCGTTGGTATCGTGTAGCATCCTCAGATACATACATCAGCGATACAACATTACCTGGAGGATGCGATCGCGACATCAGAACACCAGATCTTAAGGTGACAATACCCGACTATCCGGTGGACGGAAGTAAAGGTGCCGGTGTTGTGTACTGGATGCGTAATGACTACACCGAAGTCATACCAAGTGGAACCAGAGTCAGCACCATTGTCAAGTTATATGAAGAAGACCGGAGTCAATTGTTCTCTGGATTGATTGTGTTGGAATTGCTCGGATATGTGAATCTCACAACAACAGTTCTCGACACATCTGTTTCATCTGGTGAAATACTATTCGATCCAAACAAACGACATCTCACACTAACCGAAGACCTACCAAGCGGTCATGCAGCAGTTGTGCGAGTGTCGCCAAAATTCAGAATCGAACATCTGGGTAACGTAGTTCCTTTTGGTGCAAAACTGTCGGTAAACCTTCAATTTGTTGGCACTACCGGAGTGTACAGCCCTGGTGTATTCGGTAATGTGATTTACGCTGAATACGATAAATGGCGCATTGTACCCGAACTTGGGTTGAGTTGTAGAAAACTAAAAGGAAGTGGTATCGTCGATCGCTACGAACTCAATGCCATTGGTGAAGATAGCATCACGGGACTCATACCCCAGACCGCCGCACAATACATTTATCTCACAAGTAACAGCACTGCTTTTTCTAACACTTCCAACGATCTGGAAAGCGCCGTTATCCGAGCAGTCGTTGGAACTGTAGATGGTGAGGGAATAGCGACATCTTACGGAAATATCACAGTCAACAGTACAAGTAAAGTAGGAATAACCATATATTATCCTACGGATATCCGAAGTAATTATCCAGATACCACAATTGCAGGTGTAAGCAAAGGGGTCTTCAACGCCTCGTCAGTCATTTTTTACCTGAAGTCCGGCAGTGCGTACTACCGTTCTGAGAAAGTGATTTCGCCAGGAGCGCTTGTTGACACATTTAAGCTAGATTGGATTGATTTCACCGCATCCAGTTTACCTACAGTCGCCGCCAACTTTGGTCTATACAAACCAACGTCTGTTTCAACAACGGTTATCGCAGAAGCTTCTTCTTTTTCTACCACTACTTACGAAGTATTTGTCGCATTCAAATACATCAACACTGTGACAACTATCGATCACAGTGTTTCTCAACTGGTAGAAACAATAGCAAACCTTGCTGAAATACTCGATAGCATCAGCACGCAGTGGTTTACTGGTAGCGGCGTTCCAAGTTCCGGACTGGGAATCAACAATGATTTGTATTTGAATACCACCAACAGCGACATATACAAGAAGGTGAATGATACCTGGACTCTGGTTGCATCGATCAAAGGTCAAACAGGCGCATCTCCTACACTGTCTATCGCTGCTGTCAATAGCGTATCTCCAACAACACCAGCTAACGTGACATTGGGTGGTACTCAACTTGCACCGACATTAACGTTCAATATACCGCAGGGAATTCAAGGTGAAGCTGCAACAATGCAAGTTGGGTCTGTTAGTACTGGAACACCGTCAGTAACTAACAGTGGTACAACGGACGCTGCCATACTCGATTTTGTATTACCTGCTGGAATTCCTGGTGCTGCTGGTACTGTGAGTGTTGGAACTGTAACTGCACTTAATCCCAATCAATCGCCCACCGTAGCAAATGGAGGAACTGGAAACGCTGCCGTTCTCAATTTTGGATTGCCGCGATCGCCAGCTTTTACTGTAGGTTCTGTAACAACGGGTGCTTCTGGTAGTAACGCTTCTGTAATAAACGCTGGAACAAATGGTGATATCGTACTCAACTTCACCATACCTCAAGGTGCTGCTGGCACTTTATCTGCTACATCTAGTGTTTCACTCATACCATCAACGTCACCTTCAACTGCATCTAACGTAATAGGGGTATTCGCCGATAGCACGAACAATAGGTTAAAGTATAGATTGCAAAATAATGGTTTAGTTCATGCATTAGCTACAACATCTTTACCTCAACAATACGATGGAGTCCAGGGAATAAACATACAGAATATTACTTTTTCTACCACTCTTTCAGTTGATTTGAGCTTGAGTAATACTTATAGTTTGACATTGAATAACGATGTAAGTTCGTTTGATACAATCAATTTAAAACAAGCAACATACATATTCTTAATTAAGCAAGACTCAACAGGTGGTAGAATAATAAGCGGATATAGTAGTAAATTTAAATTCCCTAATGGTACTGTTCCTACATTATCGTCAGCAGCAAATAAAACAGATATGCTAACGTGTATTAGCGATGGAACAAGTTTGTACTGTACTTTAACACCAGGATTCTAGTATGTTTACTTTTCCAATAGGTTTATTTCAACAGTTGTCAAATAACAATAATTTTAGTACAAAACTATTGTTACATTTTGATGGAGTAAATAATAGTTCTACTTTCGCAGATAGTGCTAATAATTTACCAGTATTTATATCTGGTAATACTATTATTTCTACCGTTCAAAATAAATTTGGAGGAAGTAGTGGTTATTTTGACGGTAATAGCTCCTACATTTACGTAGACTCAAATGAATTCAATTTTGGAACTTCAGATTTTACTATAGAAGCGTTTATTTATTTAGAAGAATTAGGTAAATTTGGTCATACTATTTTTTCTAAGTTATTAAATAATCAATATTCAAGATATGCTTTTTACATCGACTACACCGATAAAATAAATTTTATTCAACAAGATGATTTTGGAAACACTGTGTTTGCGCTAACAAGTTTATCAACTATTGTTTTGCAGACTTGGACTCATGTTGCTGTTTCAAGATCTGGTAATAACTTTTATCTTTTTGTTGATGGAGTTTTAGAAGTATCAAATAATAACAATATAGCAATTTCTGGAACAAATGGTACTTTTAAGATAGGAGCATTAGATCCATCAAATCCGCCATATGATATGTATTTTCATGGTTATATAGATGAGTTTCGAGTTTCGAGTAGTGCTATTTACACTAATAACTTTATACCCCCTACAGGAGCATTTGATTCATGAGCGATCGCAAATTACAAGACGAACTAAAAAAATTAGTTTCCGGTAATATTATTTCTGGATTTTACGATGGAACTAAGTTTACGCATAATGGTGGTAACATTACTAGCGACAAACTGATATTAACTAACAATCAACCGAGTGATGGATTTGTTGTATGGAGTGAAGCGGATGATAAATGGGTGTTTGTTGGTAGTAGTGAAAGTGTTGTGGTTAGGCAGAATATTATCAATCAGCGTAGAAAAAGGTATCAAGAAACAACTTTTGATATTTTATATAAATGTTTAATAGCACCGTCTATGTCGGAAACATATATAACTTTTTACAATGATACGAGTGGTTCTTTAAATTATTTTTATTATACTTTTTATGAAATATTTAATAGAATAAAAGAGTTATTAACTCCAATTTATGGAGACAGATTAAATGATTATGTCAAAGCTATTGACGATTCTAGCGAACGATGGATATATTGGATGACGCCAGAACATGAAAAAGAAATTAAAATTGCTTTTATTAATGAGTCTGTTCCGGGTTATCATGAGAAGTTTTCTGAAGAACCTTACGATATTAGTGAAACATTTATTACTGATTTTCAAAATTTCAAAAAAGAAAAAGAAAAAGATACAGTAATATATTTTAAAGGATTAATTTATGCAATAGAGCCTCAAGAAGGATTTGACCAGCACATAGCATTAGCATTTAGTACATACAATTTACAAAGTTACAATTTAAGTTATCGCTTTAAAAGTAGCGGGATATCTGGAGATGAAGTTTATTCTGACTTTAAATCGTTTATATCAGAATCTTCTGATTATAATAAAATTTTCTTAATAGAAAAAAATAAAACAAAAACAATTCAGTTACCAGATTATTTTGAAGGATCTATATCTTATTTTTTAGAAAATAAATTTATTGGTTTTAAATTTGGAACAAACCCTAATGATAATAAATACTATAAAAGTATTGTTATTTACAAAAATGATAATTTCTATAAATTTGACTATCCTAACGTTCCATCTACTAAGCTAACACCTAATTCATGGCGAAAAGAATTTTGGCAAAATTATTTAATAAAACCTGAAGATGAAGACCCTAAAAATATAGATGGAATGCTTTAATAACAGAAATTAATAACAAAATATACAAAGTAAAAGAACCCACAATATTTTCTAAAGATACTATAGGTAATAAAAAGAAAAAAGGAATTCTACAATTATGTAAAATTATAGAAGGTATACCGTCTTTTTGTAAAAAATATACAACTATAACAAGTCCACCTTTCAAGCCAGAGAAAAAATTACCAGAGCAAGTAATACCGAAAGAAGTTCTAAAACAATTAACAATAGTAAGTGATTATTTTTCTATCTCATGACCACATCCTCATTCCTATCTTCGAGGATTACAGCACTAACTACAAATGTAATACAAGAACTATCAAACCCCAACAAACATTCGATAGAAGAATATCTAGAAATACTCAAAAACCCTTGGGCAGCAGCAGCAGTTGACATCAAAGCACAACGAGCTGCCAACTCGTTAGGTGAATACCAACACAAGAACAAAGAGGTAGAAAAATTTATCAAAGACAACATAGAGAACATGGTCGGTTCTCTACCAGATATTGTTGCCACACTCACCGGAGCAATGCCGTTCGGTCACATGGCTGCAGAGATCGGCTTTCGGAGAAAAAAGAAGTTTCGCAAAGTTGAGTGGCGACTTGATGGTTTCAACGTGCTCGATCCATCGAGATTGCAATACGCCGGACATTATGGACGATTGACTCATGTCAAATACAATGACACAAACAGAGAAATATGGATTCCTTACGATAAGGTCATTCACATAACCAACGGACTTGCTACCAACTTCAATAGGCGCACGGTATACGGGAACCCAGAATGTGAGGTGGCATACCCCTACGTGAAGCTGTACTCTCTGATCATGCAGGAGATGGCAATATCCGCCAAGACACTCGCTACAGGCATCCTCCTAGGACTTGCTGATGCCGATAATACAATTCTGGTAACAGACCCCAATACAGGCGAACCGATACGCGATCGCAACGGTCAACCACTGAAACGAGATGCGGTATTTCACTTAGCAGAACAATTGAAGCTATTGGAGAACCACTCACACATTGTTACCGATAAGAAGAACGCCGTATCAGCCCTTCAGATACCTGCTGGAGAGCAATTCTGGACTATCAGCGAGCAGATGTTGAAGCGATGTATTCTAGCAGCCTTCCGAGTACCTTCAATGGTACTGGATGAAGGTAGTGGTGCAATGGGTATGGCAACTCTCAGTGTAAAACATATGACAATACTTGACGCAACTGTAGAAGCAGTTGTGAAGCAAATCAGGGACAATCTGATCGAGAAGGTTTGTCGTCCACTGATAATTTGGAACTTCGGGACTCAAGATGATTATGGATCGTTTGAAATTACAGCAACATCAGACCCACAAACTGACAGCTTGATTACTCAGAACCTCATGTCCGCTATGAGTATGGGATTGATAAATCAAACAGATATGACTGCACAGAATGCACTTAGAGAACGCTTGAAGTTGCCGCCAATTACACCCGAAATGCAGCAACAACAAGCAATGCAGCAACAGATGTTGGCATCACTCCAACAACCTGCGGTCGATCCAAATCAACAACAGGTACCGGAGGAGTACCAGCAAGATTATTTGGGGGGTTAGGTGTTATTTTTATGACTTTTCTGATTGATGGTTGGTAAGTACTTTTTAGCCCAACCTTATATAACTACCTTATATAGCTATATAAGGGGAATTTGACATAATATTAGGCTTATTTGAGTCTTTTAACGCAAATAAGCTTGCTTATAGTCTCTCAAAGCCTGAAACCCTTTAAGGACTAGGTAAAAAGTGCTTAAACGCAAAAAAGCGATCGCATAGAAGAGTGCGATCGTTTTCCACTTGTTTATTTAACAGATTTCCTAGCTAGTCTTCTGGGTCTTCAAAAGGCTCCCCTTAAAGGGGAGCCTTTTGAAGACAGTGAAGGTTTACCTACTTTTGAGCGAGAATTTACAAATTCTTCCCAGGATAGTAAAGGTCTGCCTATTCGTTTGTAACAATCAATCAAATCTGCATCTTGCTCTCCTAAATAGTGGTCGAGGCAATTGTTAAAATCTACAGATGACCATAAACCTGCTTCTTTAACCGCTGAATCAAACTCGGCTTTCACATAAAAGGAAGCGCAAACAGTGTATTCTTGTATAAACTTTACCAGTTGTTCTGCTGGTTCAACCCATTCGCCATCGTACTGTATAGTTTTGGGGTTACACGCTCTGAATCTGGGGCTGACTGGATAGCCAACTTCAAATCTTTCTAAAGAGAACACGCTAACCCAGCAACTTTCAACATTTCTGTTGATTCTATCGACTATTTCCTGCAGATTTCTGCTATTAATTATTGGCATTTCTGATAACTCCTATGGTTTGAACTTCATTTATATGTCTGGTGTTTTCTTGAGCAATACGATATGTAGTAACAATCGCCTCGTTTTGTGCGAATATTGTTTCAGCCATATTGCTGAATATGTTTTCCAGACGAGTCATTCGTTCTTCAATGGTTAGCGGTCTTTCCGGTGTATTTGTCATTATTTTTCTACATCTATCTCAAACAATTTCTCATTTATCTTGGTTAACAGTTTTTCCAATTTTTCACCACTGTTAGAATTCCATTCGTATGGTTCTGATGCATTTTCACCAGGACAATTTTGTAAATACAACTGATAAGCAAGATTACCATGTGCGATTTTCAAATTCTCTAGATAATCTTCAGCACCGACAGTAGCCGCAATCGCCCCCAACAGTTGATGTGTTGTGAGTTCGAGCGTATGTCCGTCGAATTCAATTTCAATGCGATCGCTGTCAAGTTTGGTGATTCTGTAACTCATGTGTTTTCTATTCGATAATGTTTGAAATCTCAATCTTGGCTTTCCAGCAATCTTTACCATGCGCTTGTATGCATTCAGCACGATAGAAAAAATTGTTGTACAAAATTACTGACATTTTTCTGTAAGAGTCCCAGAACAAACACTTACTATCTAGTTCTGCGCTGTGGTTATCCAGTACAGCAAACACACGAAACTCAGCATCTTCGTTTGTATACTTGTTGTTGTGACCATATAGTCCATATCTCTTCTTTTTTCTATCCTCATATTCACTCATCCACACTTCAATTGTTTCATTGAGAGCATCAGCTAGTTCTTCAGCATCGTGTTCGTGTGGTAATTGTATGACCATGTAATTTGAATTTAGTAATACTTTTCCATCACCAGATGCTGTGAAATATATATCGGTCATTATCTTATCTCCCACTCTACGTGTAAATAAAACATAAACGGTAACCACAACCAGAATCCATAACAATTCTCTCCCAAATTATGAAGCGAAACAAACGAGAATGCCCACCGCATACCTTCGGACGTATCTCGCGATAACTTGAATTCATTTATTCTCATTTTCTACCTCTACTCCATACATTTCACACATCTTCTTCATTGCAGTTCCTAACGGTCGCTCGTGTAATATGTCATTTTCAGCTAACGCTGCTGCCAATACGATCTGGTGGTCGCATTCCGGGCAAATATCCAATCCATAATATTACTCTTGTAGGAAATCAAGCATCAACTCATCATAAGTCGGTATTTCTTTACCACAGCCATCGCAATCTGTCTTCTTCATAAGTCCTCTACAACTAGTATTCCACAACGATGTTGTTTCCAAATACGATACAGAGAATGCGCATCTGAATAACAGGCACATTCTTCCCAACTATACCAATTGTCATCCAAGTACAACCATAATTCCTCCGGTTCTCCTGTGTAAAAAAATAAGATGATGCGGTTGTATCGAATATTGTCCGCATAACATTTTCAATAGTGTTTAGTTTCATGACTATTCCAATAAATAAACAACCTCCCCTGACAACTCAAAGGAGGCATATACTAATGATTTCTTTTTTCTATCCGTCCTTTTATTTGTTGCTTCAAGGTTGACAAGTCACATAGCAATCGCTGATATTCGTCGCGTTCTGTTTGGAGTGGTAGAAAAAAACGATCTTCTTCAACCTTAAGTGTTACGTTATACATGAGAGAGAATGGTATTTACTATTACCATTTTAATCTTAAATTCTCAACTATCCGTGGGTAAATATGTGTAACCTAATTTCAAACAATTTTGCATGGTCGCGTATCCTTGGCTACCATCTGTTATTTTGTAATCTGGAACAAACACACCGGGTGTTTTACATTTGTTGTAACGAACGCCTTCAGTATAAGACTCATTTGTTACGTATAAAACTAATTTACACGTAGATTCTCGCCGCCATTGTATGTGTCTCATTTATTGATTTCCCCAATTCAAAAGTATATCAGATTGTACGTATTCCATATTTTTCTTCTGATATATTAATAATTGTTGCAATGTTTCTTGTTGCGCTCTATATAATGTAAACGCTTTGTTACAATAATAAATTCCCAATTCGCGCAATTCTTCTTTCGACATATTGTCACCCTTGAGTTTTGCTATGACCGCAAACTCTTCCATTAATAAATCGTTCATTAGACAAATCCTAATTTTGCAAGATTATCGTGTAGTGTTTTAACGTTACAACAGTAGCGGCGATATTCAACTTCGTAACTGCAATCTTCTTGATACCAAGTGTAACTCCACCCTTCTATGTAAACACAATAATTCCATATTTCAATGTAATCGTTGAAAAAGAATCTGCAATTTGTTGCGTTTTGAAACTTAAGTAATGCATCTTTCAGTTCTGGAAAAGATTTTTTCAGAGAATTACTTTCTATATCGTCACTAGACCATTCTTCCGATTGAAGTAAATCGACACCTATTATTTCTATAAAATCGTCAAAGCTCACTTATTCTCCTTTATCTAGTAAATAACACATAATTGCACCCAAGCTATCGGATGCATGGTTGGTGCTGAACTTATTGTTAATGTTGAAGTACTTCGCTACAGCACTCTCAACATCATGTTTGTCAGCTTTACCGTTACCTGTAGTTTTCTTCTTCAATTGAGGTGCTGTGTAGGATAGGGTTTGTATTCCGTTCAACCTACATAACAGTAGTATCACTCCAAGTACGCGATTAATGCGTTCACCTGTTGTACCTCTACCCACAAATACAGGTTGTTCGTAGGATAGCATCTTGAACTGATATTTTTCTATCAGTTCGTTGAACTTATTATAAACATGAACTAGTTTGTCTTCTAGTTCATGTTGTTTAGCAGTTATCTCGGATGACTCAAGTACCTGTTTGTCTATAGTTGAATAAATGCTGTACCCTATGTTCGTTACACCAGGGTCGAGACCAAATATGAGCATATATAACGAAATTAGTGTTGACTACATTATATTCACTATATGGTATTCATGGCTAGTATCTGTTTATTTCAATACGTGGTAAGTATAAATAATGTTGTCTACCAAAATCAATACTTAAATATAAGGGGAAAAATCGTATCTCGTATCTCCAATCGCGAGTCTAAAGTACAACAACATCTTCTAACCCATTGAATAACCGTGTGTTCTTTTTCATCAAAATACGAGTACCAAAAATATTGTACACAGTCATTAAATGAGCAACACCTTCATATATATCAAACCATTTTTCGTTCATATGTACTCCATGTGAATGTTTGTTTATCTTCTCTGTTTGTTTCTATCCATTGTTCCCAATCGATGTGTAAGAATCGATCGGCATCTGGGAATTCTTGATGAACGTGAGTAATGAACAACCGATTGACGAATGGTAGAAAAATGTTGTAAATGGATGAACCACCAATTACAAATATCTCAGTGTTGAATGTTCGTGCAAGAAATAGCGCAGTTACGGGTGCGTATATAAACCAAAGATTTTCATGACCGGGATAATTTAAGTCTTCTTTGTGCGGTCGTGTAGTCAACACGATGTTGCGTCTGTGAGGCAGTGTATGACCTCCCAAATCATCTCTGAAGGTCTTCATACCCATGATGACGGTATGACCTGTTGTAAGCTCTCGGAAGTGGCGCAAATCCTCTTTGTTGCGCCACACGAGTTGCCCATTTTCGCCTATCTCGCCGTTTTTTCCGATGGCAGCGATGAGGTTAATTTTATAAGTCATATTTTTACTTTATTTAGAAACATTGCGCCCATATTTAACAATATTTCATTAAATACTTGACACGGAAATTCCACATCATCTGCTCTGAAAAATTCAACTGATTTCTCACAAACGTAAACACTCAATTCGCAACCAATATCTGTAACAACGAATGAAGCTTGCATTATCGTCACTTCATAAAATTTAAATGAGTAAACCAGTAGCGTTCGTTGCGTTTCCAAATATTCAGATACTGTCCAATGAATGTTTGGAAAATACGAAATGATGAATTGCATTTTTTCTTGTTTGTTCATTTTGAATACCTATAAGCTACTATTTCTTGCGCTGGAGTACGATCGCCTTTACATGAAATGCATCGTGGTGCTTCCACTTGTAGTATTTCAAAACCAAAATCGCCGTATAGTTCGAGTATGCGGGGAGTTGCTTGGTTTGATGCGAACACCGTCTGTTCGGATTGTTTGAGCCATTCTGCTAGTCTTACTTGTTCATTCCAGTTGAATACCTCCTTACTATACTGCGTGAATTCTACATCATATGGAGGATCGACGTAGATAAAGTCGCCATCCTTTATTTCTGTCTCTGAGAAGTCAGTACAGGTAAATTCCCAGTCTTGTATGACTGGAACATATTCACGCAAGTCCTGTTTCGTATTCAATTTACTGTATTTACCAAATGGAACATTAAATAACCCCGATTGATTGAACCTACAGAGTCCGTTGAATCCTTGTTTGTTGAGGTAATAAAACCATTCGGCAGCATTCTGCGTGTCAGATCTGTTTTCTACAATCAACTTGTTGAATCGTTCGCGAACGAGGTAGAAAAAATCAGCATCATTTACTAGGATTGAATCGATCGCGAGTCCCTTCTGTAACCATTTCCAGAAGTTAATAAGGTGCGGGTTAATGTCGTTGAGTAATGCTGATTCTGGCTTAATACCGAGTGCGATCGCACCAGCACCAACAAATGGTTCAACAAGTCTTTTGTGTGGTTGGTGCGACCAATAATCGCACATCTTATCAACCAACCAAGACTTACCACCAGCCCATTTCAAAGCTGGCTTGAGTTTGGTGGGTGTTGTCATGCTAGTAACTCCAGTATTCTCTGTAATTCTTGCTTAAATTTTTCTACTTTTTCTGGTGTTGCTCTGTAGTATGGAAGCGATATCGATCTGAAAATTTGCTGTGCTTTCTGATATTTTACTTCATTTTCAGCAGCAGTTTTTATGTAAAAATAATCCGATGTGTAATCACTAACTTCTCGATAACGACCTTCGGATATTTTTTCTATCTTTATATCCGGAGCTATAGAATGCCATTTTATGTAAATGTATTTTCTACCAACTTTCGATATTTCATATGGAACTAGCTCGTAATCTTTACCTATTTTGTATAGTATTTCACTCATAATAGTAACCCCACGATTGATTGCGTGGGGCGATAGTAGTTTATTTCAAATAAGGTATGTCACAGATGAAATGATACGGACACTCTTCTTTATCATTAGTGCAGTGAACTTCCATTAATACTGTATTAAACAATGAGTAATTTAATTGCCCGGAACAATGAGGACAAGTCATTCCAGATATTACGTCGTTTATTCTCTCGTAATCAATTTGTTTGTTCATATTTTACCTAAAACGTACTTATCCAAACATTATTTTTATCAGCCCAATTGTACAAACATTCAAGCCAATCATCATATTCTGTTACATTTTCAATTTCCGCAAAGAAGTCAATCATATCATTCAAATTCCAATCATCTGGGAAATACTCTAATAAAGACTCTAATCGTTCTGATAGTTTATAAGCGACTTCGGTAATACAAATCTCCCCGTTGTTATATTGCCTATGAAGATCGCCCAACTCAACTGTATATTTCCATTCTTTCATTTTTTACCTCCAATTACTATTTACAAACTGTGGTTCGAGTTGTTGTGCGTAAACAATGTGTTCGCCATTAAACGAATTATTAATTATATAAAACGTTTGGTCATTTTTTACTCGACCAATAAACAATCGGTTGGCACCAGATAATTGTGTGTCTGTTAAAACATATCCGGCATCCCTTAATGTGTAATCAACTAAGTGTTTTCTTGAATGACTAACTGTCAAATATTCAAAACTACCAACAATTCGTATAAGTTTTGGTAGATATATAAGATCGGTAATACGATGATTTGTAAACCAACCAGATTCCGATGCGCTTAATAATACTAAAGTTGTATTACGCTCAAATATAAATTTTTCTACCATATCTATCCTATACTGACATTAATAAACAAGCTACAACTAACACTAACCAATCAATCAAGTTAAGGTACTTTGCTACTGGTATTGTCATCATTAACATGATTGTTAGATAAATAATGAATAGCAACATACTATATATTCTTAATTGCTTCAATGTACTGTTCGAGCGAAATGTAGTGATGTTCGTATAACTCCTTGAATCTATCTAATTTTCTCACACGAATAATACGTTTATTATTATGATATATTTGCCACGAAGCCAACATATTGTGAAAATCGGCAACTAGCAGTATCAATAATAGGAACAAACAACCCAATCCAAATAACAAAAACCATTCCATCATAATCATAGTTTTATCAGACACTCACCTTCATTGGGTATATAGTCTTCATACCAAATTACATTATGAGGTATGAAATAATCGTGTACTTGCTTGACTAGATTAAGTGTAGTAGGTGTTGATGTGATTTCATCAAGCGGTGGTGTATTGTGTTGTTTCTTGTACATCGAATAACCATTTTAGTAGTTCATCTATCATATCCATATTAACTACAATATCTTCATCTATAAACTGTGTACCAATTATATCTCTTGTGTACATTAACTTGTTACAATAATCGTTTGGCATATGAACGTATAACGTGCGATTGAAGTGCGATAGAAAAATGATGATGGAGCCACCACTGTCTTTCAAAATATCAGATACTGTAAATATGTGCGGATAGTATTGGGTGGCTCTCCATATTTCACCAACCATTATCTGAGCAGATAAGATTTCATCAGATGTGAAGCTTCTGTAGTTGTCTAATCGCTTATTCCATCCATCCGGTAACTGTGTCATCTCATCAAGTTTAGCGATCGCTTGTCTATATTGTTCGTTCATCTTTACTCTCCTGTGAAAACCTCAGTACCGCCAGTACTGAGGTTGTTTGTGTTATGTGGATTGGTTAATATTCGTCGTCTTCTATTTCCTCGTCAGATTCATCATCCTCTATTTCATCAATTAACTTCTGTAACGATTGAAGTACTGAGTTGTATACTTCTCGCTTCTCTTCAACTTGTCCATGTCTTACAATTCCCATCAAATCGAAATTAGATGATTTTACACCATAACTTTCCACAAACTCATTAACATAATCAGAACGAGTGAGATTGGATGCCAACCAATTCAGTAAATCACGATTATAAATATCGCCTTCTATTTCATAACCAAGGTCTTCCAAGTCATCTGTTTCACTATCTACTATGGTGTTCAGTGCATCGAAAATAAAGTCATATTTCCAATCATCTGGAAACATATCGCCATGAGCTTCGCGTATCAAGTCCTGTAATTCTTCAGGTCTAGTATCTTGCTTTGTAACCCAGAATGTATTGGAATGGTATTCTCTGTTCTCGTGTGTAAGTTGCTCAAAGTGAGTTAAATACTCAGCAGCGAGTGCGCGGATTTTTTCTACGTTGTTAGTTGTCATTGTGTATTTCTCCAAAATAAAGTAAAACCGTACTACTCATTATAGTACGGTATATATTCAGTGTATCTTAGTCAACTATTCTACTTCATCAAACAGTTGTGTTGCTTCAGTAAGAGTTTGTTCTCTTCTAAATTCTAGATTGACATACAATTCTAACAATTCTAATTGAATGTCAAACACACCTTCGACTATTTCATGGGTATAGTAGGTGACAAACTGCATTTTCCGCAGATCGAATTCCAACCACGTTACAATATCGCCAGTTTTATAGTTACCAAATGGGCGTTTGATAACACAGCAATCGTAACCCCACTTATGAACGTCGAGACGAAACTCTTGCTCGAATTCGACGAACTGACCAACAATTGTTTTAAATGTTATTGACACAATGTTTCTCCAATTGTAATTACTAGATTATGGCGGCTCTCAACTTCACCTTGAACATCATAAATTAGTAATTCAGATGTACTAAAGTTGATTTCAACGTATTCAAAGTAATCGCCAACTTCATACCTATCAATCTTTTGAGTAAGTACAACTTCAGTGTAACCATAGATATCATCCGACTCCGACTGTTGATATTTTTGTTCAAACGCGAACAACTGATTAATGAGAGGTTTGAATGTAACGGTCATTTTTATCTCCTTTATATTTCAACTCTTCCTACAATATATTGTCTTTTTTGTCTTTCATCTTCAGACAATTCTCTCAATACAACCCAACACGCAATCACGTCAAAAATTACATATTGGTTATTGTCAGAACCTTCAAGAACATCCCCGCAACGGAAATTGTTGTAGTTTAGTTTCTTGTAATGAACCTTAATTTTCATAACCTTCTCCAATCTTCTGAATCTAGTATTATCCGCTCAGAATTCTTACTTCTTAGCATTTGCGGATCTACTGGTATCCAATAAGTTCTAAACACATTACCCGTTCTCCATCTTACTTTCGACCATTGAAGTCTGGTTGATTTCCGGAATCTGGAAAAGTGGTAGAAAAAATGAGTGAGGTAAAACCACTCATTACCGATGAACGTTAGTATCCATTTCATAGTAAAACCCAGTTCTCATCAGACTTCAGATTGAACGCTTTCAAGCAATACTTGAAGGGATTTCCCTCAATATTTTCTACAAGATACAACATTGTGTTAGCTAGCTCATGTATTTCTTTTTGCGCGTGTTCATCATTCCGTAGTTGTTGTACGTTGACGAAACTCCTGAAATTCATTTGCCAATCATAGTTCAATTGAGTATTGTATCCAAGAAAGTAGCGTGCCGATTCCTTCGCTCTTTTTCTACCAAGTTTCAGTGAGAGTTGGTCGCACGCTGAATGATACAATTCAAATCCTAACTTACTGTAAAAGTCAAGGAAATCACCCCATGTGGGATTCATTTCACCAGTCCATACTGAATATAGTTTGTGATAAAAATCATTGACTAGCTCTGAGTTCTCGTAGGAAGCGTAAATGTCCCAATCGTCTGGAATATAATATCTGTCTGATTGAAATTCTTTATACCTAGCTGATTCAGCATTGATCGCTGATATCCTGTGCTTCAGTGAATGCACGTGACTTGCAATTTCAGCAGTTAGTTGAAAATCTAATATTGCTTTTTCAAACGGTGTACCGTGATTGTTCTGTGCTAAGAAATCAAGTAACTCGTATGGTGATTTCTTCTTTTGATTGGCAATGTGGTTGAATATCACATCGACACGATCTGGAATGTTGTTTGGTAACTCTATTCCCAACTCTTCTGTCGTACTTTGCCACGCAGATAGACAAACTCGCTTGTCGCCACCGTAATAACCAAGTAATTGAACGCTATTCTTCATTTGTATTCCAAGTGATTGTGAATGTGATAGAAAAATGAGGGGCGCTCTCCGTTTGTATTGAAAAGCGCCGCCATTTCCGACGCACTAGATTCCAGTGCTTCCGAATCCATTCATTGCGCGATCGCCAGCTCCTATTTTTTCTACCTCTGTTATCGGTAGTAACACAACAGGACAGATGACGAGTTGTGCGATTTTCTGTTTTAGTTGAATTGTAATTGGTTCGTTGCTCAAATTTACAACGATTACTTTTATCTCGTCAGAAAATCCATTATCTATAGTTCCTGGTGAGTTTAACACTCCTAATCCTTCTTTTACAGCACGCCCTGATTTCGCTCTAACTTGTGCTTCCAATACGTACTGAACGCCATCAATTGTATTTGGTGCGGGTAATTCAATTGCTATTCCAGTACCAATCAATCGCCGCTCAAGTGGTTGTAGTGTAATTGGTTCTTCAATACAAGCGTACAGGTCAACACCGCTATCGAACTGATATGCGCGAATTGGAATAATGGCGTTTGGATTCAGCTTCTTTATCTTCAATTGCATATAATTTACTCCTATGTTACTTTGTGACCGTTAATTATTTCATTAACAACATCATCTATTACGTCAAGCTCCTGTTCAGTGCAATTTAATAGTTTCTTCAACATTCTCACAATCATGTAATACTTGTTCGTTGCAAACACTCGATGATTGCACAAATGTTCGATGACATTATCTGCTTCTTTATAGTTCATGATTATTTCAAGCCTAATGTTATTTTGAGTGCTTCATCAAGATATCTTATATCATCTACAAAATAATGAATTTCTTCTTTGTTTTCTGGAATCTCGTCAATGTTTCGATCTTCTATCATTAAATTTGCCGCCACCTCTACAAAAAGATAATATAAACCCCATTCACTGATTCCTTTTATTATGAGATACTGTGCTGGTATGATTGATGCGGTTTCAAGAAGACTCATGGTTGCTCCTGTAATAACTTCTCATTTTGTAACACATATCGTACTTGGTCTGTCAACATCTCGATATCAACATATGGTTTGTTGCATATAGTATACTCGTGTTTGACGAAATCAAAATCATCGTAGCGAATGTGCGTGTCGCTTGTTTTTTGAACACCACGTTCACCAGGAACGATATGCAACAATATCATGTTGTATTTTGGTGATAGTTGACGCAACAGTTCGAGTTCCGTTCTGTTGCGAAGATCGACAATCGTCATATGACGTACATGATTGTTTTCTATCACTTGTTTAGTCCATCCTGGTACTAACCAATTCTCACCAGTTGGATATAGGTTGGGAAAATGATGGAATGCATCAACCATGAGTTCGTCGTATGTCTTTGATTCAATTGCACTCGTTACTGGATTCACAACGTATTGTTTACGAAACTCCTTATCATCCAATGAGCCGTATGGTATGTTTAACCATTGTTCCATTGGTGTTTTGAATGCACGATTGAATTTAATTTTATCTGTAGGGATGAATGAGTCAATGATATCTGCTACTTTGTCTTTACCAATGTCACTTTTGTTACCCCAACAAATGAAAATGTATTGTGCGTTCATATATTGTTTTTATGTTTATTTTTTCTATTTAACTAACAATACGTTAAATTCTTTTATTAAACGTTGTCTTTGTTCGATTAGTTCTAATAGATATTTGTAGTTTAATTTATTAAATATAGTTCATACCTCGGTATAACAATTAAACAACAATTATACCGAGGTAAAATAGTGCGTTACTTGTTCAATGAATCAACTAGTTTTTGTTGTTGTTCGTAATCAGCGAGTGTGTCTTCAACTATTTCTATAGCTATTTCATCCCAAGTTTGTTCGCTATCTGGATGTAAATTGACACTTCCATATCCCCATGCTCCACGACGATCTGTATCGTATTGACTATCTCCTGTGTGTATTTCATATGAACCATTCAGCAGTTGTAGTCGTATATCAACGTACTCAAATTCGTCTTCAATGTAATCAAATGAAGTAAAGATATCTCTAGCTGCTCTAGCAACTACCGTAATAAGTTCTTGTTTGTCGTACATAGTATATTTCCTGTAATTAGATAATAAAAAACCCGCTATTTGTTGTAGTGGGTAAGTGTAGAGAAATGTGAATGATGTGCGGCATTTTAAAAGTAAATGCGATCGTATCCGTTATGAGTCATTTCCATTTCGTTTATTTCAACCGCTTCACGAGCACAATTCTTAGAACAAAATTCAATATCTCCCCAATCTTTTAATTTCCATCTGCTATCCGGATTGAGAATTATATAACATACGGGACAATAAGTAACTTCAACATTTATACTTACACACATAAATTTTCTCCAGTTATTTTTCTACAACGCCACCGTTCCAATAACTCTGCGTATTGCAATCACCACACATCAGTGCTTCTTGTCTTGTAGCTAACCACAGATATGTAGACAACCTATTGAGAAAGCCAGCATAACCGTCAATATTTATGACGATACGTTGAGCAATGTCTGGTTGTTCGCGTACCGTATCGATAATAAATTGCATAATGATGTCATGCCGCCGCCACTTCGTAAATGCACGTTCAACATCACGTATTGAAATACGTATAGTATCTAGAGCTATATATTTCAAACTATTATGAATGACAAAATCAGCAGCTTCTCCGACAACTTTATCTTCTTTCAGTTCGCACACATTCCATTCCAAATCATCAGATATATCTACTGAAAGAGCGTGACGATCGCTGTTTCCCTTGAGAAAACAAAATGAGCTAATTGAAAAACTGTTACTTTTCAACCATTCCAACAATGATAATAGTTCGCAGTATTCCAACTCATATGTTGCCAGTGTTTGAGATATCTGATTGTTCAGGTGCTCAATCTCACTATATATCCAACATGATGGATCGTCCTTACTGATTGAGTGACCATCAAGCAACAAACTATACCCTCTGTCGCCATTGCCTTGGTTGTACTTGTGAGTGATTCTGTTACTCATATTGCTCCTTCAAACCAATCGTAATAATTGAATAGTACTTTCAGTAACTCTGACTTACTTTTTCTATAGATTGGAGGTATTGCTATTCCATAGAAATCAATAAGTGATTGCAAGTCTTCGGTAGAAAAATAGTGGATGTTGTTACGCATGAGGGGAATTGCTAGTCATCATAGCTTGAATTACTGGTGTAATTACTGTAGATGTAATTGTCAAAATATGATTCTGCTCTTTTTCTTTTGCGTTCATTCAGAAGATCTTCTACTTCACTACTTGTCAATTGTTGCTTGCAATCCGAGCAAACATATTCATCCTTTCCTCTTCTTTTTCTGCTTTTTTGATGGGAACAATAAGGTTTCATGATGCGCTACCTTTCAATTGCGATTGCCTGGATATATTACCAAATTTCGTTTTGCTTTCCGTTGTATATATTCTTGTACGGCTTGCATATGAAGATTGATTCTTGTTACTGACGGAAGATTGTCTGCGATCTTGCATTCTTCATTCACAGTAAAGAAGTAATCCTTCCATTCGTCCGATGTATGTGGTCGATCTTTGTCAAATTCTGCCAAATTGAATTCTGGATTGATAAAATCATGACTGAACAATTCTATCTTGTTTTTGTCAGCATAGATTTTGAGTATACCGTGGGCTGTCATCATGTATTCAGTCATTTCATTTTCCTCAATAATTGATTACTTCAAGTAGATCGTCAACCCTGACTGTTGTAAACAATTCAGATGCTATCAACGAACTGGGCAAGCGCCGCTAGCACAATCAGATCCCAGATCTGCTTCCTCATATCGTTGTTCGTACTTTTGCAGTAATTCTATCAACTGCAATTCTGTTGGCATTGGTGTTTCAACTTTCAAGGCAGCATACTCTTCCGGGTTTGATGTCTGGTACGGCAAGTTCGGATACAACACTTTACCATCGTCATCCAACGGATTGAACCGTGGTAAAAAACTGATGCCAATTATGTCATCGTAATTTTCGTACAACCATACCGCTACATCATCCCATTCATTTTCCGCAACTGATATTGTGATGCTGCAATTGTGCTGCACGTAATATTTCATTACGGTCTTGTATCTCTCAAGTTGTACCAATGCGGGTTCATCAATTGAGTTGATTTTGGCTGATGTTTTGATGGGGAATGTGAACACCCAAGTGTTGCACTGTTCGGCAAACAAATCATCTCCTTGAGAGTTTTCAGGTACTGGTCGCAATCCTAAGTCGTACAACACCATAGCCAATGGATCTTGGCGACTCACACGAATGCGGCGCAAGTAGTAAGGGGCATATGGTCTGTGTATCCCACTAGATACAGTTGGTAATTGCGACAATGAGCCACTAGGTTTGATGGTGGTTTTCAGCAAGCTGCGTTCAATTCCGAGTGAATCATGGTAAATGTCAGCTTCCTTGTCAACGATTGATTGAGTTGTCGCGAAGAACAGTTCAATCTGTTCTTGGTTCCAGTTGAGCATATCGAACGCTTCAACTATTCCAGTCATGGATACACCAAGCAGGCGATCGCGTTTTTGCATTTTGTCCCATTCTGGATGCCACATAGTAACAAGAGTGATGCGGGAACCCATTCTGGTAATCAAGCGAATTGTTTCTACCCATTTATCCCAATTGAATGTTCCATCTGTGTTGACATGAGCAACAACGTTTGCTTCTGTGAGATTGCAAACGCCTCGATCGTCCAACAAAATCTCACCACATGGGTTGGTCAGCTTTCTTGACTGGTGTTTTTTCTGAGCATTACCAATACTGTATATTCCAGGTTCCCCTGATGTTCTGACACTTTCCATCAATTCTTTGAAGTACTGCAACCCTGGATTTTCGTACAAGGTAACGGAATTATTACTCATGACTCGTGTCGCTCGTTTATCCGTCAACGATTCATCGTTCCACAAATTCTTCTTAGCTGTGATGAATCCTGAATCTTCCAAATCTCCTAGTGCTAACTGAGAGGAGCGTCGAACACCTCCGACAACCACGGCAATACCAATAGAATTCAGAATGTCCAGACATTGAACGCTAGATAATTGTCCTGGCTCTTTCAATTCATTGACAATATCAGATACCCTTTGTATCAAGGATTGGAGAGCACCGTGACCGCTAGCTCTACCACCAAATGTCTTGAGTATATATCCTTCTGGACGAACGTAATCGTAATTGATTTCAACAGCTTCAATGCTTGGATTTGTCATCAGCGTTAATACCAATCGCAAAGTATTGACCCAACCCACACGACTATCACCAACTATGATTTCAGCAATTGTTGCTTTTTTTGGAACTAGTAAATAATTGATATCTGATGCAATGCGCAAGTCTTCTTCTTCATATTCAGAATCAGTTATGAATTTTTTTCTACCAGAATCATCAACGTAATAAAACTCAATATTAGTATTTTCTTGCTTGATGTATTTGTTGTATTCGTATTTCACATTTTGCAATTTCACGCCAGGATAAAACATGGGAAGATTGTCTATCCATTGTTTCTCTACAGAGAATCCATATCCCGTTCCAACCATGAGCATATAGAAACATTCTGCAAATTTCGAGATGCTATCAGTTGTTGCTGCCGAACAATTGAAGTTGGCTGTACCATTTACTTCGGTTATTTTTGTATTACCGATCCACAGCGTTCTCCCTGCTGGAAAACCGCGCAAATTGAACATTGTATCAAACAGTTGTTCGGCTTCTTTTTGTTTGTCTCCCAAAAAAGTAACTTCATCGAGATTCAAAGAGTATTCAACAACACGCAATACAACTTCCCTCCAATACTCTCTTCTACCCAGTTCATCAATGAAGCGAGAGTATGTTCGCAAAAAAACAATAGTACCAAGTTCACCGAATGGAGGTTGTTTATCGACGTACTGTGAATAGAAATCCCATGAGATATATTTGGGTGTCAATAGAGAATAGTACGCTTGTGTATCGTTAATAGACATAATTGATTCCTTTAAATTATGAATGTTTATAATCGACAATATTTACTTCTTACTATCGTATGGTTTATTAATTACCTTAAATGAAAAGTCACCACCTTTGATAACAACACCTTCAAACGATTGCTCGTTAATTTTTTCTACCTCACTGTACTTCACTATGAGTTCACAATTAAGTACTACATTTTCTTCAAGTATATCAACGGTGGGTAGTTCGAGTTCTCGACATACGTCCAGAAAATAATGCTTATCTCCTTTGTATGCGTATCTCATCTCATCAATTAACCATACATTGTAGAATGCGATACTTTTGTGGAGTTTGGAGTGTGGGTTATTCTTGTTATTCTGAATCCCCTGTCCGTAAGATTCACCACGCAAGCAGATGTTAATGCTGTGAGTTTCACAGTAGGATGCGAGTTTACTGTAGAGATTCAGCTGACCAACATGAATTGTATAATTGTTGATGACACTTGGATCGAACTGTTGATTGCGACTGAGAATGCCGAATTCACCATCTTTGTAGAAAAATGAGCAGGATTGACCATCGACTTTCAATGTCACATCAACCAGTTGTCCGTAGTAATCATTGAGGTTTCGGACATTCTGCCAGTTGGTTTCATCTGTCTTGGCGATCGCAAAAGGAAGTCCGGGTTTTCCACCTTCATCCGGTATCAGAGCATCGTATTTTACGATACTCAGGAGTTCCGCAACATCCGTTCCTACAGGATAATCGGTATCCTCCAATAAATTCATGCTTTCCACAATACCAAACGAGTAAAATCCACATATTTTCTGTGCGCGAACTCGCTTACCATATTTACTGTATATCGCCGCCCATTCCGTGTTTGGTAGTACACTATCCGGTTGGATAAGAATTACCTTGTCTCCCGGTAGTAACAATCCCTTCGCTACAACACAAGTGTATTCAAGAACCTTAGCTATTTCCAGTCGTTCGACTTCTGGATCTGGATGTGGGAATATATCAACTATTGTTTCTACAGTTGCTAGATTCATATATTTTCTTTAAATATTTATAAGTGATAGAAAAATATGGTTCGTCATCACGATGAATCAATACATCGTTATCTTTTATCGACAAGATATAGTATCGCTATCCCATGTACGAGCGTCTTCACCGTAGTCGATGTCAGCACAGTCACTTTCATAGCGTATGTATACTTTATATCCACTACCTTCAACTACTTTCTTAACTTTTTCCATAGCTTTACGATTTGTATCTTTATATTGATCTTTACCGTCAGCACTAAATATCCACATAACTATATTTCACTGTACGTATGTTTTATCTGAAGGAAGAAAATATTAGATTTACCCTTATTCCTTCGTTCAATGATTATATAGCTAGTGTGGAATTACTTAAAACAATCTATCTAACAATTCATCCCATATGCAATCTGGATGATGTTCAATACGACCACTCTTATCTACAGCGTATTCAGTACCATCGTACCAAACGAGCGTAAATGGTTCAATCTTACCTTCACGAACTAATACTTTAGCTGCAAGTACGACTAAGTAGTTCGATGTCCATGTTGAACAATACGTTAACCTAAGTGCGTAGATTTCAGCGTTAGCATCGTTCGTTACTTCTTTTATTTCGATACTATTTGGTACGTAATACAATCTATTCATTTGTTTCTACCAGTCAATACACCAATAATGTAGAACACAACGAATAGTATGAATAGGTGGAACTTATCGTGTTTCATTTTCAACAACCTCAACTTCAATATCAGCATATTCATATAATGCAGCTTGTATCTCAAGCGCCGCTTCAAGATTGTCACCAGTCAAGAACAACTGTGGTTCGCCAAACCAGTATATGAGATTGTAGTTCACTTTGTTTCTACAGTGTATGATACTTTCTTTTCATCTAATAGACCCAATAGTTCGTCAAGTTCATCTTTCGTAACCATGACTATTGGCTCGCTCGTAACTATAACATACAGTTGCTTATTGGTATCCATAATTATAATTCTATATGGGTAGAAAAAAGAGCGCCGTTGTAGACGCTCTTGACTATGGTATCGTATTGTTTGATTATTGTGCTACATCATACTTTTTCCATCATCTCGCTAATTGCACCATTGATGTCAGATCTAGGTATAAACTGTTTCAATAAGCGTTTAATTACTTTGTGCTGTTGTTCGATTTTACGTTCTAACAAAACTATGTACTCGTTTGCTATGTTTCGATTGATGTACTCACTGCTGTAGTACCATAATTGTTTATCCTGTGCTGCTTTTGCTTGTATTAATTGTTGTTCGTCTTCATTAGACCACATCATCGTCATACATCTTCTCCATGTCTTCTTTTGTAACGTAAATATCCATTGCGTAATTGTTACATTTTTTGAGAACTCGTTGTAGTTCGAGTTGTAACCACGCTATTTTGTCTTCTAGTAAAAAAATGTACTCACCTGTAACTTCAGAATACTGTCCTTCTTCTATGTGTTGTTTATAGATCGATTGAAGTCGTTGTTCGTCATCATTATTCCAAATCATAATTCATCGTTCTCCTTTGTCTATACATCGTTGATTGCTCCTATTTTATTTATCTCATTCATACACAACTGTAAGTAAAACTGGCAATCTATGTTGTACTCTGAGAAATGTTCTACCGGGTAATAGTCATTGAACAGAGTTACAAAGCTACCAGAAGCCAACACTGCTTCTGTTTCTACCTCCTGCATTTCTTCCCGATATACAGCAGGTATGACTTCGCGATCGCGCACCTTGTCACGATATTTCTTCATCTTGCCAGTTTTAGGATTGATGCGGCGTTCCTCCACATACTCAGTAGGTATGATTTGTTTTGGATAAACCTCTATTTTGACCTTCTTTATCTCCTTTTTAACCTTTTTGAGTATTTGTCCTGACATTGTGCCCAACTCATCTATTGATGGTCTGGATACAAAAAAACGAAGGGTTTTCTGAACTTCTTGTTTGTTCAGAACCACATCGTTATTGCGCGGTTCAGCGTACTCGTGACCCTTATCGTTGTGGGTGATGATGGTACGGTCGATAGAAAAAAGGAATGCTTTGTACTGTGACCCCATCTTCTGACTGAAGCAGAAGTCGTAAATGTCATTGTGTTTGTATATGGTTGTCTCAGGGTCAATTCCATCCAAGTAGTACTTTTGGAGTGCGATCGCCACGACTGGGAACTCAAATCCCTTGAGTATTCCTTTGATTGGTAAATAGCAACCATCATCGTGTTTTGGTAGGTCGTACTTGTAGTACGGCTTCAGGTATGCACCACCAGGAACGAAGTCACCTTTGATTTTGATAGTACCATCTGACTTCTTGGCTAAGTACGTGTTCACGTCTCTACGTGCATACAGATCGTAGTACGCATCTTCCATTACAAATCCTGTTTCTATCTCCCACGCTCGAATGATGCATTTTACTGGAACGAGATCGTATTCTGGAATGTACAACAAAATACCATCAGTGTTGGCACTGATGACTTCGTAGCCGTATTCCACAGACAGCATCTCGATGAGCTTCAGAAGCCACAATTGATTAACGACTGTGGTTTTGTACGTACACAAAAGGTCGTGCAGCATGAAATTCAGATATCCAAACAATCCGAAAATTGCATTGAGAGAAATCTTCAATCCGTATTCCAAAGCTGCATAAATTACTGCTTCTTTCTTCCTTTTTTTGTATTGTTTTCTATCCTCCAATGTACCAATCAAGGTACTGATAAAGATCGTTGTATCGAGATGATCGGGGCATATCTCGTAGTTGATGATGGCTTGCGGGTAGTACGATGTGACATCCATATCAACCAACAAATATCCATTCTCCGATCTGAAAATTCCAGGTTTGTCTACACTGTGAATTCCTCCCAGTCCCAATTGAAGTTCCAGTCCATTCACGGCAATCGATGGTAATGAAAGCTTGAAGTTCTTAGCCATCGTTACTTACCTCAATTTCATCTTTGGTCAACTTGATTGATTTCAGTTGTTGCAAATACTGTTGCAATTGTGGGGTAGAAAAATTAATTTGTTCTGGTATGACATCCTTGAAATCAATAGTTTCTCTGATGGTGCGGCTGTACTTTATCTTCTTGGTATCCGCACCTGGATATTTTTTCTTGTATTCTTCTATATAGCGTTGACTGAATAATTCTTTACCAATACCAGAATCGGACAAACTGTGCAAATTGAGCTTGTAACTCTCAGACAGCAATTCGCGCATCTCAAGTGACAGTCTCATGTACTCCAACACCTTGCAGGTTATCTCTACGTCATTCTTGTTGTACTCCTTCATCAACTCAATCTGCTCGGGTTGAATCTCAGCATCAAACGGAATAGGTAGGTCTTGAATCTTCTCGTGCTTGAGGTTGACTGCCGCACCTTTCAATGATATCGCATTGAATCCGGCACGTATCACTTCCATGCAATCGTATGACTCAAATGGACAATTGTATCTGTATGGATTGCGATCGCCTCTGATGAGAGTTTGTGCGAATCTCCACAATTCTTCTACAGTAATGTTTGGATTTCTCATCAAATGAACGATGACACCATCGTCGAAGTTCCAGTTGTTGTAGCCAATCCACGATCTTTTCTTGCTGTCAACTTTGCTGTGAAGAATGTTCAGGAATTGCTTTCGCTCGTCAATTATATTGTGCCAGATGCGCCGATCGTCAATTCTGTCAAACCAAGTGTACGTTCGATACTGTTTTGCACGCAATGAATACATCGTTACCATGAACATATTGCGATATATCTCAACGTCATATACAATTCCGCAACTGTACAATCTCTCCAACATACAATCACCTCACGTATTCATCACCAATTGCTTGAGTTTGTCAACGTGCATCGATCGCAACGCCGACTTGACAGTATCGAATCTCTTGCCGCGCAAAGCAAACAGTATCGAATGATACGGAAAATTCTTGATTGCGATTGCGAACTCCTTTTGATTCTCAATGTCACGGTACTCAGTATATGATTTCTCTATCTTTTCTACCAATTGTCGGTATCTAACCACGCATTCCTCGTACAAATCCTTGAATCCTGGGAAGTACGCCAGAAACTCATCCGACTCGTTCCACCGAATGATTGAAATCATGCGAGTATGCGTCATGACTTCCTTCGAGTGACACAGCGCAACATAGTGCGGCGACTTCAATTTCACGCGATTGAAGTCGCTATCAGTAATCACATATCCCTCGGAATCAATGCCGTACAGATTGTTGGTAGAAAAAATGGCATCTTCAATACTGCTGAAGTCAAAAACGCGCACCGTTTCTATGTGTGGTTGTTGACCAATAGTGCGTTCTTTGAGTGTCAATCTATCGCGAGCACCATGCGCCACCAATCTGCTTTTCCTGTGATGCACGAACACTTGATTGTATGGCGTACACAACTCAAAAAAGTAATTGAAATCGGGATGCAACCATTCCGTCTGATATCCCAACTCGCGAAACACTTTCCATGTGAGTTCTGCATACGTCACGTCAAGACCGCCCACTTTTCCACTGGCATCCGGCGTTCCTCTTGTGCTGACATTCCATTTGTTGTCATAGTACCAGAACGAAATGAGTGTACCATCAAGCTTCTCGTACACTTTGGCAGTGCTCCAGTCGATAACAGCAGCAGCACCTTCACCGTAGTTGAAGAATCGCTTGTATGGGAAATTCACAACTTCCCAGTCTTTTGCTTCATCGAGTATCAATCCACGGCATTCACAAACTATTGAGTGAGATTTTGGTGAGTCTATCTGGTCGTAATCAAGCAGCACGAGGTTCGAGTATGTGTTGTGTCGCTTCATTTTGATGCCGAATTCGGCAGTAATCGAGTTCGGGTACAGTCGTAAGTATTCTTGTGTTAGTAACATCTATTATTTTTTGTTTGTAGAAAAAGGAATGCGCCTTGAACGCACTGTAACAATATCTTCTCAGTCATCACATTCCGAAGCTTTCGAGCACCTTCCATCTCTGAATTCCAGATGAGCAACAATACACCTTCCTCATCAATTAGAGTAATACGGAAGATGCACTTGTCATATAAATACTTCAGGTCTGGATAAAACTGAGTCTTGATGTAAATACAATTTGTCTTCTGTAATTGCTTGACTACGTGAGCAGCTTTCTCTTTGTAACCAAGCATTTTTTCTATCTCCGACTTCCAATAATAAGTTTTTCCATCTACGTCAACTCGTAAAACGTCGAGATCGTTCAACAATATATTCAGTACGGATGTGTCTGTCATTATCTTGCTTTTGTAAGTGGTTCGTCATATTTTACTCTTTGAAACAATAAAACCGCATTCTTGTGGAATACGGTTGTTTGTAATATTGAAATTTGTAGAAAAATGGACGTTACACAAGTCGTAAATCTATTTCGTTTCCAAGGTCATGATAACTCGGTGCGAACTCTTCATCGCTCAAACTCAGGTAAATGCAAGCTTCGGTGAGCGCTTCAGATAATGTTTCTACATCCCAGACAACATTATTCTTCAGAACAAGTCTTTGATAACACTCTTTTTCTAACATTTCTCGAACAATGACGGTTATTAGTTGTGCGTTAATGCTAGTTCCCCACTCTCTGCCGCGATCTACAGCTAATTTTATTTCAAACCTCTCTCTATCTTTGTTTTCCATGATTTGCATTTCTGCTTTACTTCTAGCATCTGCTATATCCGGTCGGTCGCCAAAACCGTCTACATCCCATCTTTTAAAATTTGGATTCATGTTTATCTCCTATAATATAAAAAACACACCAACAATTTAACACTGTTGGTGCGAAGTTTGTCTCTTTATGAATTTAAACTAGGCGGCGTACCGAATTTGTTGACGTTGTGGGAACTGGAGAACTTGTGCGTTCTCGCGAATTCTGTAACTATCAACAATTACGAGTTGCTTATTGTATATTTCAGCTTCAATTCTGTAATACTTATCAACTGCCGTTCCACGAGCATTACCATAATCATCAATGGTGGCACTGTTATTCAAGTGACCGACTAATTTGATTTTCTGGTCATTACGTCCTTTCTGAAGTTTAACTAGGATGAACCCGTGATTGCGATTTTCGTAAATCACTTTACCGCATACTTTCACAATGTCCATATCTAATTCATTGATGTCCTGATTAACTGGAGTACCGATAATCGTGAAATCCAGATGTGGCTCCTGTTCGTCCTGATAGTTAAATACTGAAGGATGAAGTGTATTTGGAACTAGTATGAGAGGACGTTTTTCAGATAGGTTCAATTCACCACTTCTTACTAGTTCTTCTACTTTCAAAGTAAGGGTAGCCGGATAAGAGCTACCGCAAACATTTACTCTTCCATTACTATATGTTCCCGTTGTTATTAATCTCGCTGTCTGACGCATTTAATTTAATCTGTTCCGATCTATATGTACCTTCTACATTCTGTAGATAATACATATGATACTTCTTATCCTTGTCATAAACGATGCGTTCGACAGTTGATGAAATATCTTCATCGATTATAATTACAGAAACACCTATTTCGTATTGGGGTGGATAGTAAACTAACCATAGTTTATCATTCTCCTCTTCTGTTAATGCTAAACGCAGAGCGTTATATTTGTCTTTATTTTTCTCAGCGTAGAGGGGTTTGAGTATTTTCTCAACAGTCTTTAAATTACGCTCATCTATTGCTTCCTTGATTTCTATTAACGTTTGCTGAAATATACGGTTTTCTAATTCATTTTGTTCGCGTTCCTGTTGTTCGCGTTCTTGTTTCCTTTTCTCTATCGATTCTTCTTGTTCGAGGTAATATTCGAGCCACGATTCACCATTCGGATGAATGCAATAAACCCACTGTTTGATAGATCGATCGGCGTATGCCATAATACCATCGCTACCCAACATATCATTTAGTCGATTTTTAACATCTTCTTCGGTTGAATCAGTTATTCCAATCAATTCATTTTTTGTATAACCGAATGGAACAGGTCGTTCGTCAATATCGACATCATTATACTGTTTGTCCCATTTATCCCAACGTTCAAATAGTACGCGAAGTATCTTGTTTTGAAGCTCCAGGTTCTCCGGTGTCAAAACTGTATCCTTGCTTACAGAGAATTCCCACCTGTTAGCTTCTTCCTTGACAATCTTGTATTGAATTGTCACTGGATCGCCATCGCGTGGAACGGTGTTGAGTTGCACGTATGATTCATTAGTTTGCGGATCTTCTACACGAGATAGAACAAAGTTACCGTCATTAGCACGTGTTATACCAGATCGACCGGCAATACTGTTCATCCTTCCTTGAGTGGAATTGTTGTCACCTTGTTTATTAGCATGGTGAACTAGAACGATAGTGAAATCGTTTTGTTGTGCGAGTCGTTGTAATCGGTAAAGATGTCCGGGTACTTCTGCTGATAGTTCATCTAATCCAGCTTTCTCAAACGAGCTACCGAGAGCATCTATCAGAACCAACTTGCAATCAAGCTCTTTTACCTTGTGTAGAATAAGCTCTTGCTCTAACGCGATGTCGATCTTGTGAGCGATAGTGATTTTGTCATCCCAGAGTGTTTTTCTGTAAAGGTCAAAATCCGTTAACTCAAGGTCTTGTATGCCGCCTGTCAACACTCGCTTACGAGTAGTCTTGACAAGATTTTCCTCATTCTGAATATACAGCACATTTCCCCGTACCGTATTTCTACCAAGGAACGGTTGTCCGAGAGCCACGCTGTTAAGCATCTTGGTGATGAACAAACTCTTTCCAACTTTGGCGCTGGCAGCTATTAGAATGAGTGCGCCAAGCGGTATCAAACCTTTGATGAGTGATGTATCCGGCATAGATTTACTCATCTCAATAAGTTCGCCAAGTTTGTAAAACCTGGCATTACTCTGCTCTATTGAATAAGTGATGATGGTTTGCTGCCTGAGTTGGCGGTCTGGAATAAAGTTTGCCAACCACGCATCAAGAGCCACACGTTTGCGGTTCTTGGAAATTACATCGTTAGTGTCATTAATTCCTCGAATACGACGTTTACATTCCTCACCGAGTACGACACTGAAATCCTCATCCATCTGTTCGTATGATTTACCAAACTGATGACACTGAGATGCGATCGCTTCTTGTACTTTATCGTGAGTGCTATTTAAATGTCGTCGTAAAAAAATAATATAATCATCACTTTCGGTATCTGTATCTAGTATTTTTATCGTATCCATGTGTCAATCAACTCCTTGATATTTACTCCTCTTTCATTCAGATCGACAAAATCATCACTGTCGTTCATAGGAATATCACCATAATCAAATACCGAACACGATATGCCCACATTCCAAGCAGCACGTTGGACGATACTAGCTTTTTTTCTACCCATTTCATCATAGTCTGGTAAGTATAATACATTTGATATCTTTGGGTTCGTTAGGTTTGCGGCAATGTAGGTTTCACTCCATCCGAATGGAGGTGGTGTTAGTGTGATATATCCAGTTACTGAACTAACAACATCTGCTGTTTTCTCTCCCTCACATATGATAGCTGTTCCAGATGATGTAATATATCTTGAGTTGAACAACCCAAAGGAACTATGACTACCATATTTCCAAATCGAACCTGATAAATATTTAGGGTAACATTCCTTTCTGTTATTGATATCAGCATAATCTACACGTTCAATAATACAACGTTCATTATATATATAATTTGTTATAACTCTATCTTGAAGAATGCGACGTTTAGCAGGTTCATAACTGGTAGAAAAAGAGATAGGCGGTTTCAGTTTACCTACTTCAATGGGACGAACGTATATGTCACTTGAAACAGGTTTATAATCGCCTGTACCACCCATAGGAGCGCCAAGCTTGCTTCTTATATCTTTCGTATTACAAAAGCCGCTATAGCACGTATATGCTTGATTCTGAAGACGTACTTTAAGTTTACTACCGCCGCATACAGGACATTGATACCACTTTTCACTATTGTTTCCACCTGTAGATTGAAGTTTATGTTCGTAATCAAGTATTTGAAATACCATGTTCGTTTACCTCGACTTGCAATATACTAGCGAAAACAAAACCACCTGTAGTAGGTGTTCATCGGGTGGTCTGATGTGTCGATTTATTTTATCTACCGTTATCAGGTTCTAATAATTGAACTATCTCATCACATTCACGAGGTAAAGTATCACTGAAATGTCCGCTATCTACGTCCACAATACAGTACTCATTTTGCCCCTCTACTGTATTAACGAATAATAGCAATTGTCCCCTGAAAGAATAAAGTTGAGCATTGTTATTGAATAATATTTACTCTATCTCTTCAATAATTTGTTGTGCATTCATGTTGTTTCCTCCAATATGACAAATAAATAATACACGTTGGGAAACTGTGGTTCCGTTTGACACAATTGATAACAGTGAATATCAGCATCATCCCAAGACTCGAATATCTTCTCTTTTTCTACAACTTCTCTTGTAAATTTGAGATCGTCGTACTTAATTATGTCAACTTTCATCATTTCCCATCTCCGACCACTGTTTGGTTCTGAAATCGTATTCGTATATTGTTGATGGCGGCACTTCAGCAATGTACGCAGTATCGTTAAAGTGGGTTGTTGCCCACTGCTCGTCTTCATTCTTATACACGGACGTTTCAACAACACCCCAAAATCCCAATCCCAATTCTCCGTAGATTGAGTGGGTTTTTATAACTATTTCTTTGAGTTTTTCTATCATAATTGGGTGTCAATCTACTGACATTTCTCACATTATCACAATTACCAGAGCAATCCCATGAGCCGCAATATGGGCAATTAAGTTTCATTGTACTGATTCCTTATATTCTGATACTTCAAAATTCCAGTAATCATCTACGGCGTACTGACAGACCAGCTTCCTTGCTTCTTCTATCGATTCAGCACAAACTGGAACTATAGATATTTCACCCCAAAGGTAGAAATATTTAATGTAAAAGGTTTTCATTTTTCTACCCCGTACAATCGTTTAATAGTTTTCACGTATAATTCACAATCTTTTGCCAACTGTACTTTTGCATCCATTAATTCAGTCAGAAATTGCTCGCTGTTCTGTTTGTGATGGAACCATTTCAATGTACTATCTTCTACAATTTGAACGTAACAAAACAATAAAACTATAAGTTTTTCTAATTCTTTGAAATATTCTTCGTTTGTCATATATCAAATCAAATCACATCTGTCACCAAGAAAACCGAGTCTATCAGCTTCCTTTTCAAAGGATACCCAATTAAAGTTTGTGTTCGTGTAGTAACAGTCAACTATTTGTTTCATCTTATTCCAGTAAAACATTACCGCTTCCGGACTGAAGTAGTAGATAAATGGTGCGCGACAATTATTAGTTACACCGAAGATGAATGCCCGGTTTACTGCTGCATTCCCACTAGTACGTTGATTGGTAGCAGCAGCATATGCGCTTAGTTGCAATCCGTAACTAATCAATGGGTAGTAACGTTCGCCTTCACGGTTACTAGCATATGGATACTTCGCTTTGTTCCAAGTCTTGATATCACCAATGAACGATACTTGTTCATCAGCTACTACTTGATTGGTGGCGCGATTCACTAGCTTAGCACCGTTAATCGATGCCCACATATCCTTCGTACCAGCAAATCCATATCCATACTCGTTAACCCAGTACGTCTTTTTTTCTATCTCTATTGGTTGTATGAGGTTAACTACAGGTAATAGATTCTCAAAGCACTTGTATGATTCATCATTTGATGGTGTAGGTAATACCCGTTTCAACAGATAATCTTCAACGTAACCGTGCGCTTTTGTTCCTCTGTTGGCAGCAGTTGTAGTAATACGTTGTGCTTCTTCTTCACCTACAGATTTACGCCATGCAAACAATGCTTCTTTAGGTTTCACTTTATCAAGTAGCGAAGTTACTGATATCAGTTTGTATAAATTACCGTTATTATTTATTTCGTAATGTCTACCATTACCCGTATTAACTTGTTTAATATTAAAGTTATCGTACATATTGTTTATATAAAAATACTCTAGTCATTACATACTAACAACCAGAGTATCGTTTGTCTCCTGTATATATGTTTACTATTTATTAGATTTGATTAATTTAACAATATCATTCCATACCCAAGACATAAATGCATTAATGAATAATGCTCCAGTAATGTCTATGTTACCAATACCAAAGAATGAAGCTATAGTATTGTATATCCACATAGTTGGATAAGCCATTAAAAATACGAGAGCGAATGCTAACAATAACATCAAAAACGCGGATATGATTGTTATTGTCTTTTCACGAATATCTGAAGTAAAAAACTCTTTCATTTTTCTACCTATTTACGAAAGAATGACGAAACTATAGAAACAAGGGAAAGTAGAAGTATTGTTTGAGAGAAAGTCACTGAAGGTAATCCGAATACTGTTGGAATTACTGCATTCCAAGCGAGCATTGCGATATACGAAATCGTAGCAATAGAAATAGCCATAAAAGCAAGTGCGATAATACCAGCAATAATGTAACCAATTAATTTTTCCATTGTTCTATTTCCTATATATTTATAAAAAACTTTACGACTTATTGAAGAAGGGAACAGGGAACTAAAACCCTATCTTCTATAAGTTGCTCGTTTCAATTGAAGTTTAAATCCCCAGCCTTTACAGTCTGTTAAGAGTTCCCTGTTCCCTGTTGCCTTTTAATTATCCAACCCCATTACACAATAACCTTCCTCTAAGCCGAACTTACCACCGTGTAGAATGTATGTTATTCTTTTTTCTAACGTCCTACCCGTTGGTTTAAAGTTGTCGTTCTCATCTACCTCAATGAGATTTAGTAAGTCGCCCACTCTAAAGTCTCTATCGTTCTTTCATAACTCAAACATTTTCAATCCATCAAGTACTGCATTGAAATAAGGTTTCCATGTTTTCAAATCGTGAATTGTACAGAACATATAAATCTCCTTATAGTTGATAGAAAAATAGGGTGGCGATCCACCCTATACATTATCTAGAAGTTATCATCAGCAGATGATACTGGTAAATCATCAACTACGTTACCGTTATTGGAACTGCCGCCACCATTACCACCAGATTTACCAGAGCTGCCTATTACCTTACGGAAAGTCTTGACTTCTTTCACATCGAAGTCACAGTACGCTTTACCGTTGTATTCTCGTAATTGCATGACAACATCTACTTCAAAGCGAACTAAACTACCTTTACCAATCTTGGTTTTATCGCTACTTGGATTTTGTACTAGTGCAAATAATTTATCGGCACCATCTACACTGTTCCAGACGCTCAATGTAACCCATTGAGTCTGATTCTGATAGGAACCATCTTCTTGCTTTTTACTACCACCATTGGCAGCAACACTTAACTTCATAACACTACGACCATTATCTACAGTTTTAACTTCCGGATCTGACCCTAAGAATCCTTCAACCGTAAGAGCAAGACCACTTTGAGCAAACAAGTTGTAACGAACAGTGTTGTTAGTAGTCATAGTTCAAATACCTTTATATAAGTAATTAGCGAATACTGCGTTTATGTTCATCAAGTATAACACTATGATGAATGAAAATGGGAAGTGGGTGTTTTATAAGAAATAACCCCGTTCTATATCTTCAGGTTTCGTTGGTTCGTCAAACCATCTATGGTAGTTATCCGATAGTATGTGTTTTCCATTCCATGCATCTTCAAAAGTCATCCATTCACCTTTAGATTCAATCCAGAATAAGAAATCAGACATATAACAGCTATCACACCAATCCTCACCGGATACGATAATTTCATTAACTGAATGTAAATTAAATGTGCTAGATGTACACTCTTCGCCAGTTTTCACGTTCTTTAGTTTCATATATTTCTCCAAGCAATTAACTATTTACCCAATCGTAGTAGTCGTTCCAAAACCACAAACACTCGAAACAATAAGTTGGATAACCCAATACCTCAACGACTTCTGTTTGGAAGCATTCGATACGTTCATCTAAAGTTACTGGCATGAAAAACTCAATCGGGAAATTCCGACCATCTTCACGTTCCATTTCAAAATATTCAACGTTATTCTTCGTTCTCCAATCCATAACTATCGTGACAACCTCTCTGCGGATTTAATGTTCTCTTTTTCTATCTATTGTTCTGTTCTATCCTTACTGACAGATTCTCTGATATCTTGTCTGTAATCATCTCTACTCTTGGTTTCTATACCCTGTGTGTTGAGATTGTTCATATAGTTCAGTATCAGATAGATATAATAGCTGAACTCTAGCAAATAGGAAACAGAGTTATTCTTCTATATTGTCTTCTTCATCTTGTATGTAATCGAATGGATTATAACCAACGTCACCTATCAACTGAACATATTTATCAATAAACTCTTGGTCATCTGTGACAGTGATGATGTCGCCACCTTGTAAATCAACCTGTATATCACTGTGCTTTCCTAATACCTCACCGAAGTATATGGTTGTCTTGTACAGCCGCTTGACTTCTTCATCTGTAGAAACAAACATACCTGTTATAGTTCCCTTACGAGAAAATATAAACTCCATCTTATACAACTTACGCATTTTTTATCTCCACTATTACTTCATGGTATTTATGTTGTTCAACGAGCGCAACAACTCATTAATGTGAACTATATCCAGATCGTTTAATCTACTCATCGTCTTCATCCTCTACATCGTAATCACACTCATCGCAAACCCAATAACTACAGATGAAACCAGCTAACTCGTATACGTGCTCAAACATAATTCCACTACATATTGGACATTCACAATCATTCATTTTCTACCACTCTTAATTCCAAATCAAACGTTGCAACCAGTTTCCAGTCATCTTTATCATCATTTTCATCGTAAAATTCAAGTTTCCCATTCTCGAAGTCAACCATAGCCGACTTGAACTTACGACCAATGGGAAACTCACCTATCTGCTTGATGAGTGTGGGATTGTAGAAAAAGAATGCTGTATTGACAACTTCATCCCATCCGTCCCAAGTGAACAGTTGTTTTTCCATATTTTTTCTTTGTAGAAAAATGGGAGGTCGTTACCTCCCTGTTGTGGTGTGATTACATTGGTACTAATTCTTTGTTCTTAAGTGTGTTGATATCCGCCACTAATTTTCTACCGTGTTCCCGAAGTTGTTCTTCTGTAAATGTTGATAAATCTAGCGTCGAATACTCGTGATCGATACTTGCTAATTGTTTGTATTCTGTTAATTTACCGTTGAACATATCTATTAACTTAAGCAGTGCGGGGTCAACTCCTTTTTCTAAGAAGAACTTGATATGAGAAACTGCCTCATCTGCATTCCAAGTGTTCATTCCCTCCATTGTATTTGGAGGAATAATTGCTTCAAACTCTGCGAAATAAGGAATGCGAGGCGGTTTTGTATTACGAATAAGTTGTACATCCTTACCAGTCTTGGTTGTGAGTAAGCTGAATTCCAAAGATGCATCAACTTCGTATTCCAAGCCATCTTTGAACACTGGAGCTAGACCAACCTTCACAGCTTTGGTTTTTGTTTTACCTTGCCAGTCCGTGTACTCCTCCATGATTGTTTCTGATTTCACGCGACAAGTAACAATGACGTGCGCCGATTTGCTAGAAAAAAGTGTCTCTGTTGCTTTGCTAATCTTTGGAGTTACTTTTCCCCAAGCATCTTGAGTTTTAGCTTTGTTGCCACCAGTGATAAAGTTAACTTCATCAAGAGCGCCGCCAACACCCGACCAGAATTTAGATAAGGTATCGATAATAATAACACCACTCTCACCGACATATTTTTCAGCGTCTTTGAATGCGGTAACTAGATTATCTAAGCTGAATGGACTGTCAATTGGTAGAATGTCAAAATCAATTAAGTCGCAGCATAAAGAGCTTGTCTCATTCTCGGTATCAATTACCACTATTTTTTCAGAAGTGAGTAGTTTTGCCACTTCGAGAGCATTACGAGTCTTGCCAGCACCGGATAATCCGTAAAACAAAAGACGAGCTTTTTGTTTCTTTTTGCTAGCCTTACGAATAGATGATGCCATATTTTTCTCCTATTAACTGATACTGCCGATATAGCAGTAGTCAATCGCTAGTTACAAGAAAAGGTAGTAGCAATTGACTACTACCTTAAAATACAATTAGGCAAAAACTTATTACGCCGCCATTATCAGAGCACGCGAATCAAGAGACTTCTGGAATTCGCCGTATAAATAATCAATACTATACCGTGGGTCAAGATTAGCTCCAAACTTTCGACTATTAACATACGCATTGAATGCAGGTTGGTTGTTCAATAATGCGGCAGCTACAGAACATGGATTATGTAGCCAGGTATGTAGTAATCGTGGGTCAGTCACGATCTGCGCTCTGATACCGTTATCGCTGATGTGTAAGCTACCGAGTTCAGTGTAGAACGTCTTATTATGAGTTCTGGTACTCATGAAACGCTGTTCTTTCTTCACAATCGAACGTACATCTTGAGTTCTAGCCCATGTATGCTTGTTGTAGTAAGTTGTAAATGGAATTGGATGCTTTGTCCACTGACAATAGCTTACGATCATTTCATGAGCAAACTCGTTATCGGTAAGCAGTGTAGAAATAATGTTGATAGTTTTCATCGTACAACTCCAATATATAAATAATGTTTACGCTAATAATGAATCGACTGAGCCGAGGATAGTGAGTGCTGTTAACGCATTGTTCACTTGTTTTAAACGTTCCTCTAGTTCGTGTTTCTTCTTTGTAAGTAATTCTATCTTGCTATCTATGATAACATCGATTCCTCCAATGTCTACTGATGGAACAAGTACTTCATTCATTGTTTCTATCGTTGGTTGAAGTTCATAACCGTACTTTGTTAGTAATTCAATAATAGTACGATACGATATCTCGTACTTTCCGTATTTACTACGTTGAGTACAGCCTATCTCTTGAAAATGTTCCCAGTTGTTACGGAAGTAAAAATAAAGGTCGCTGTTAAACTTGTCACAATACTTGTTCACCAGTAGTGCAACTGTCTTCAACGTTGTGAGTTCCATGAGTTCACAATTTTCACCCCATCGTTCAGTTGTCTTTACTCTGAGGTCGTTCGTTATGCGTTCGATATTGAACTGAACTAAATTGTACGCTTGTTCTTCCGTTAGCGTCATACTATTTCTATCCAATTATTTTTTCTACCTCTACAGTTAATCCCATCTGCAACAACCGCACAGCATACAATTCAGCGTATGCCTGAAGATCGGTTGTCACAACGCTACGTCCAGTGAAGCAACTCTCAACGACGATAAGTTTACATTTCTCGGTGTCATACCCCATGACATCCATCAATACTGCTACCACCATACAACAAGGAACGCCAGTGTCCAGTAAAACTACGTTGAATATGGGTCGATCGCAAACAAAAGTATCTGGGATCATAGAAGATAAAGTAACCATAGTTGTACTCCAGAGATAATGTGGTATGTGGTAGAAAAATGTGGGCGGTTTTAGCTGTTCAAATAGTCGTATGATTCCCACATACGATCGCGACAATTGTACAAACGGTCGGGCGATTGATATTTTTTCCACTTGTAGTTGTAATTGATTTCATCAATCACATTTTTCCAATGTATCGGATATTCTGAATCTTCGTATTCATCGTCTTCGTTATCTGAGATTAATCCCATCAATGAAATATTGTATATTCTGTTCGCCAATTCTCTCCTTTCTCGTTTCCACTGTCGTAAAATATCCCCGAACGAATATTCTTTATCATCTTCGTACCAAGATTGAATAGCTGAAAAGATATAAGGAGACAACATTTCCTCTATCTCACGTATCTTGTTATACTTCACATCATTACTGATTGCTTTCATATTTAACTCCTGCTAACCTCAACGCCTCACTAAACACAAACTTACGCGCACCTGTACTACGCGCCACCGAACACACTTTTGCCAACCAATCATGATGCTGTAGTCTAGCCAGCACCAATTTTTCTTGTTCGTCGTAAAGAGCAATTTCGTTAAAACTCATATTGCTTTCACGTTGGCGAATCTGCCAATTGATATCATATAAAGTCTGTTCGCTCTGACGAACAATTGCTATCGCTTCGTCAATTGATACAGTAGGCGGTACATTATCCCAAGCAATAGATTCAATGGAATCAATATAAGGAACTTGAATTGACTTGTTAATTTGAGGTTTGGGTTGCAGTTTCATAATATCTCCTGTAGAAAAAGGCAGGAACCACCTGCCTCACACAATAAGTTTTTCAGATTTTAGGTACGACGTTTTGTTCGTTTAGCTGTAATTGGTTCAGTTTTTTTTGAATCAAGTTGTTCTTCTTCATCTGTCTCATCAGATTCATCCTCGCCGGATTCATTTTCGTTATCACTATTATCTACCTCACCGACAGGTAATTCATCTAGAGCGTCTGTTTTTTTATCCTCTGTTTTATCATCTTCATACTGTATGTTATCCAAGGTTTTCAGCAATTCATCCTGTCTGCCGCCCATATTTTTCTTACCCCAACCAAGGGATTTGTTAAATACAACAGTACTTATTATCCAGATGAACTCTATCCCTTCGTACTCAACAAACTTCTCATAGAAGTCATTACTGTTTTGAACTACTTCTGGGTACAAGCGCATAGCGGCAGCAACAATCAACTCTAGCATCGTTGCTAGGTCTTTGTCTGCTTCAAGAATTCCCTCTATGTATTGGACTGGTGGAATTCTTTTTCGATTATTTTTAACCGACGAACGTTTGACTGAGAGCAAACTCTCAAGCCAAGACTTTTCTATCTTTTTCCTTAAATCCGGATCTGGAATCAAAGCAAGTTGTTCTAATTGTTCTGATGAAAGGGTGAGTGGCATTTGTTCTTCAGGTTCGGAAACCATTATGTGTTATTCTCCTATTATATGATGTGAAATACTAAAGAAACTATCGGTGTTTTAAGCCTAGTAAGAAACCAGACCAACATATCTCTCATTTAGTTGCGTGAAAGGTTTCTGGTACGTGCGTTGCGTCCTGATATAGTGTAATAAGGTACACTTATCGTATTTTATTTTTGTTAACTCATACCAATTATAAACCTCGCATTCCAACTGTTTATATGAAATCCACAGAAGTATATCGAAATATGAGGTGTACCAATTATTTAATATATTGTTCATATTGCTGCGTCCTATGGATACAAAAAACATCATAACGGACTTAGCACCAATCGTAAGTGCCGCCATCTCAAGCAGCGTTACGTATTTGATAACTAAGTCTAATCACAAACAATCTCTCGCGGAAAAAGAATATGAATTCATCTCACAAGAGCGCGAACGTATAGAAAAAATGATAAATCAAGAAATCGAACAGCTTCGTGCTGATAAAATGAACTTGATATTAGACATCGCTTCTATACGTAAGAACCTAGAGGAACTAGATGCTCATGAGGAAGTATGTCAGCGTAAGCTAGTAGAAGCAAACCTTACGATTGCTCATCTCAAAGAGCAATTAGGACTTCGTAACCAGACGTAATTTAGATTGACTGCTTTAGACAGCAGTCTTATTTATAGTTAAGGTATGTAATTTTCCCATCTTTGAATGTTGCGATCTTAAGTGTTACCCATGTATTGATTTCCTCAATCGTAAGATTCATCAGTTGTGCAATATCATTACTGATGCTAAAAACATTAAGTTTTCTCAATTGTTTATATTTTATGAGTGTATCTTTCACCTCATCTTTGATTGGAATATTTAACCATTTTGAAATTGCCAACATTAATTCTATTGGTTTGCTATTGCTATTGCACCAAACACACCCTGGTGCATTGTACATTTTTTTTTCTACACTATAGTAACCAAAAGGTTTGAGCTTCTTACCTTTCCATTGTTCTACATATTTAGTAAAACCGAACTGACTAGATTTAACTTGAAATCCAATGTATCGATTATTGTACTTAACCACTACATCAACTTTGAGGTGACAATCCATAAGGCTACCAGACTCAGTTACCCATATTTTGTCTACTTCTAACAAGTTTAGTATTTTTGTAATAGTATTTATACTATCTTTCTCCTTCTTGAAATCGGAGTATCTTGTATTATACTCGTATTTTTTGTCTACCAAATCGAACATTTGTTCTTTACCAAGATAATCGAAAGGGGACATATCTTGAGTAATCGCAAATGTAACTATGGTGGCATTAGTATTTTTAGAAACGGTATTCATTGAAATTGTATCCTCAAAAGAAAAGGGAGCTTAGTTGCTCCCTTGTTGTTATATAAGTAAATGACTCTGGTTGACTCGTCTAACGTTAGTTTGGAAATTTAGTTAGCGGTGTTAGTGATTCTATATAACCCTCATCGTCTAATATTAATGCGTATAATTTATTGTCGCTTTCAATTATTAGAGACAAAGAGTTATTACCACTCATATAAATAGCTTTTGATAAATCGCTAGCGTATTGACGATGATTAATTTCAACTTGATTTAACAAGTCTTTCAGTTCTTCCTGACGTAGATATGTCTTTATGTATTTATCGATAATCTCTTGATTATTCATGCTACATTTTCCTCCAATTGAGAGTTAGAAAAAACAAACACCGTAACTGTATCCGGTAAATACTTGATAATTGGACGTATTTGCTTGTAAGTAAGTCCACCATAACCAATTCCCGGTGCTGGTAAAGCTACAAACTTATTAGGATTAACAACGCACCAATTTGCTAAATACTCAGTTGAGCGCTCAATAATGGTTAGATCGCTACCGTGTTTGTAGTGATCTTTTGTTTGAAATGCACCAATACCAAGTTGTTCGAGTATTATTACTCCATATGGTACTTTCAACCCTCGAATTACTTGACCAAATAATTGAGGTGCATCGGGGTATCGTTGTTTCATCTCTAGCGCTGAACCAGCACCCATAACGAGTTCTTCGCGATTGTTGAGAACTGCATTGGTGGTTGCTAGATATACATCAGCTTTCGCATCCCATAAGTTACCAATTTGAAGTTTCATTTTCTACCTATAGTGGGACACTGTTCATAGCGTAGTTGTGCTTCTCAATGAGTTGCATTGCGCTTGCGATCGCTTGCTCTTTATCTGTGTGTAATTTAGTTGTCTGAACCATCACATTCAGATACTTGATGAGAGCACACACTTTTTCTACCGGATACTGTACAAGTAAAATACTGTATCCATTACGAATACCATTAACTTCTACTTGTTCAAATACTGGTTCGCCTAGTTCCATAATTACCTCATTGTGGTAGAAAAAGGGGCACAAAACCCCTTATGTGTTAATTCAATTTATTGAGTAAAACTTTCACATCATTAATTAAAATCGGCGCTTTCAACGAGAGTAGTAAATCTATCTGTTCTGGTTCAGCTTCAATTCGATGAACGCGATACCACAGAAACAAGTATTCAAATTCATTCTGACTTATTTCACCAGAAATATATTGATTCATGAGTGAAGTAAAGTCACACAACCTGAGTGTGAGTTTAGTTGTCATGCGGCAACCTCCATTTCGTATTGTTCTTCTACTTCTTCTACATTGTTAGTCAATATCGCATGAAGCAATTCCATGAAAGCTTCATATGGATAATCGCGATCGTATACTCGTACAATTGTTTCTACCTGTTCTCGTGTGAATATATTATGTAAAATGTCGAGATATGTAACTAATGGTGTGCCAATGTTGTTATCGTCGTAATCTCGCAATATCTTCAACCACTCATACTGAACGTAGTTGGTATTTTCCATCCATAGAACACGGTTAAGTCCTACAGAACTATGACGTGTAATGAATTGAAGTACAGTACCTAGATTGTCACTACAAGACCAGAACCAATCGTATTGGAACGGATATGCAGTTAGATATTGTTCAACATCAGACAGAACCGATAACGCTTCTTCGGTATACATACTTACTCCTGAATGGTAGAAAAATGGAAGGGGCGATTTCTCACTCCTATTGTTTACCTATTGTTTTTCCATCTCTTTAATTTGTTCTAGCGTTATACAATTTGGCGGATTCATTTTTTCTTCCATATTTGTTAATAAGCTTTCGTTGAAATTAGGAAACACGATTTCCGGTTCAACTTCATAATATAATCTGTCTTTCGCGTATACACGACCACGATCGCCTTCTTCATCCACGTAATCGATGATAAACAACACGTTCGGAAATAATTTACCAAGTTCGTCAATAGCTATGTCTAGGTTGTACCAAGAAAACTTTTCTTCCGATACTAATTGTTCATCGCGTACTCTCCAATCAACATCATCAATAAGTCGCCGCAATTCCCAACCAATTGTTCGTATATCGGGAATTGAATAAACGTCGTCAATATATTCATCGCTGAAAGATATGTACCATTTACAATCAATACCCATATTATTGTTCTCCACTTTTATCGAAAACTACAAAAACATTCATCGTGATAATTGGTAACAAATACTTCATTGTTTCTACCAACTACTATTTCATGTACGCCAATAGCAATGATGACGTATTGGTCGTACAAGTCATACCAACTATCTCCAACATTCATACTATTTATCGCCTACCACTACCACGATAACAGCGCAATGATTGAACTACTTGTTTATTTATGAGAACGAACAACCACAATATCAATTCCATATATTCACCTCGTATAATTGATGTATATTTACCCCATTCACATTATGACAACTTCAAATACCTTAAAAGATGTAATTGATAGTAAAACGCCTGCATTTTTAATTACAGATGCATCTGAACAACTACTTCGCGATATTCAATCAATACTCAAGCTACCCATAACTGGCGTTTGTGATGAACTAACTAAACAAGCATTTAGTAAGTTCAAAAGTGATAGAAAAATGTCATATCCCTTAGCTATGGGTATTGACACAGCGAAAGCACTGTTGGAAATGGTAGAAAAAATAGGTGAAAACTATTTGTATCTCACCAGAACCGATCGTAAAGATTCATATGGTGCTGTTGTACTTAGACTTCAATATTTTAAGAATGGTGTAGCAATTGATGAGATAAATTGTTGCTCTGGTCAACCAAGTAAACAATTCTTCCGTACAGGTCGTGACAGCAAAACTGGTAGTATGGAACCGTTACCCGAAGGACGTTGGCGTATTGGTACTATTAAATGGGCAAACGGTAAGGACAACTGGAACGCATCTCAAGGTGCGGGGCTTGGTGCAATGTCCATACCTTTTAAATACGATGCGCCAGGAACCACCGCACGTTCGGCAATTGAAGGTCATCTCGATGCAAACAGAAGTGGCGGCGCTCCAGGAACTGCTGGGTGTACAGGTTTTTACACGGTGGAAGATTCCAAAAAAGTTGTATCTTGGTTGCGCGATACAGACCCGAAATTCCTATACGTCAACTGGAACCTTGGTACCTGCCCACCAGTGGGAAAGTAACAACCACATCCTCGAAATTACCGGAATGTGGTGTTGAATTGATAAAGTTGTTTGAATCTTGTTTTCTATCAGCATACCCAGATCCTTTATCAGGTAATCTCCCAATAACAATCGGTTTCGGCGCAACAGTCAAACTTAACGGACAACCTTGGAAACTAGGCGATCGCATCACTCAAGATGAAGCCGAACACCTACTGAATCATCAATTATCTACCAGTTATCTACCAACAATTGCCGCTACAGTTCCATTTTGGAATGAGATGAACGATAACCAGCGTGGTGCGTTACTCAGTTTTTGTTACAATCTTGGGCAGTTCATGAAAGGTGGCAATTTTGACACCTTACGATCTGCATTACATGAGAAACGCTGGTCTGACATACCTAAAATATTGTTGATGTACCGTAATCCAGACAGTCGTGTAGAACTAGGATTAAAGCGCCGCCGTTATACAGAAGGTCTTGTATGGACAGGTGTTAATGTTCAAATTGCATTCTCTCGCGCACAACGAGAAGTTGCTATCTGAATTATGTCGTAAATTGCGATCGCTAACTCGTACTCGCACATTAAAAGAGCTACTTCGTTCATTAGAAGTAGCTCATCTTTTTGTTCCTTTGTCATTACCCCTCACTCAAACATCTAATGATTTCTTTACTATGGTATTCCCAAGGTTGTTCTTCTTTATCGAGACGGATACATTACCACCAACCCTAATTAGAACCCATCTTTTCAACTTGATACAGTCGATCGAAACGATTGAACTTCAAAACTGGATGAATTACCACTTTTTTCTAACAAATTTACCAATGATTGTTCGTTAATTGGTTCACTATCAACCTCAAAATCGTCATAGTAATTATACTCGTTAGATGTTTTGTCAATCGAATTTAGCCATTTCTCGGCTTCTTCTTTTGAAAAAAATATTTCACTAATCACATTGTTGGATTCATGATGAACAATGCCCAGTACAAACCACGCTCTCATTCTTCTACTATTCCTTCTCTAATTTGACTCGGTAAAAATTCCCAAACATAATTATCTACCAATCTTTGATACAAATACAACCCAGGTACAGCTTGTTTTTCCGTCAAGACTATCCAAACCATTTAAATCTTGTATTTACTTCAATTGTTTCCATTTACTTTCACTCTCTTCTTAACAATTTTTACAGGATATTCTGGTTGATTCTGTCTATAGATAGATAAAGTTTCTTTCGCATCTCTCTTACTATATTCACAACATACTTCTTCCCAACCGTACAAAAAACCTGTATACTGCATGATTTTATACTCGTCTTTTGTCTTTCTAACGTACACAATGTTTGCCTCCATTTTTATTGTAGATACACCCCGTTCATCTTGTCTTATTACATATGTTCGTTAACGTAGCTTCTGATGAGTTTGTTTAACTCATCCTTTGGTGATTTTTGTTTCTCATCGCACAAAGATATAAACAGTTGATACTCAAGAGAGTTAATTTCAAAGCGAACGAGTGTTTCTTCAGTGTTTTTACGCATAGGATAGATGTGCTGTAATAAGATTTAATAGCAGTTACAAGAGCTATGCTAGCAATAGTTTTTTTTCGCTGATAGAATTTAATAAGTTTTTAACAACTTTATACTACTCTTATAAGTATATGAAGAATAGATAAACTACTCTTCATCATTATCTGATGGTTCTTGTCCTGGAATTTGTTCAGTTACAGCGTAAGGATCGTCAATCATATAGTTCCTAATTAATATACAATGGTAGAAAAAGGTGCCGTGTGCTACAGCACCTCAATGAGGTCTTGTATTTTTGATACTAGCGTATTATTCGTTTTCGTCAATACTGAAAGGTACTGTATGACATCCGTAGGGACATAAATGAGCATCGCTCATATTGGAACAACTACGTTGTTCGGAAGTAAAGTTCCATATGAATTCACTCAATTCAGTGAATTCTTCAGTGCTCGTTTTGTGCCAGTTTACAACTAAACTCATGTCATCATGCCCTAACATTTCGCTGTAAACTTGCTCGTCAAAATAACTGGTTGGACAAACTGGATGTTCATCACATTCGTCACCAATTAATATTGAAAGTTGATTGTGTTTTTCTAACGTCAATCTATATGTAATTATTTCAGCAGCTATTATTCGTAGCTGTTCTACATCCATATCTCTAATTTGCTTGCGAACATTATCGTAAGCTTCTTGAGAATGCGACCATTCATATATAGCCATGTTAAACTCCAATGTAAAGTGATAGAAAATAAAAGCACTCAACCATATATACGATTGAGTGCAACGAACACCTTATTCACTTGTTGTTGAACGTTATTTATGCAAGTAGTGGTACACAACAAAGACCTGCTAAACCGAACGCTACAAACACCCATATACCTTGCGGCAATACGATGCCCATAGCTGCTAGCATAATTTGTAGAAAAAATGTAAGCAGGTAAAACAGTGTTGCCATTACAATAAATCCGACAATCAATACTACTAGTTTCACAAAGTTATCCAAAAATGGTCGATACAGTCATAACACAGAAAACAGTTGGGCGCTCGTTTTGTGTAGCAATTTATACTTAAAAATTACTGCTTTGCTATTTTCCTACCTCTTGCTGTAAATCGAATGGAAACAAATCTTGTAGATTCCGCACTGGTAATTGTTCGTGCGTCCAGCATTCAAACGGCGGTTCTTTTGGTTCATCTATTGATTGGAAAGTCAAGACCGTCTCAATTTTTTTTGTTGGGATATATTTGTTCTCGTCATATCCCCACTCAATATTATGCTGGTCTTGAATGTCTATCAATTTGACACGATGAACTAACCATTTATTTTCTCCAGTGCGGTATGATGGCATATAGTAATACACTTGGTCGTCAAATTTGTCTAAAATTCTTTTGTCGTACAGTCGAGTATTTTCGTTTTCCCATGCTAGACATTCCAACTCGTCCGAAAACTCCCGACCATCGAAACTGACATATTTCACTTCCATTTCTACAATCCTTTGCTCTCATTATTTGAACTTTGTGGTAGTAAGTCCTAAATACAAGTTACTACCTTTATATTTATAGCGCATACTGTTTTTTAATGATGATATTGAACACATTATTCAATTCATTACGTCAATACCAGGTTCATTAATACTTAACAACAAACCTCCTTGTATCTTTGGTAGATGATGATTAGTTCATCAACACTATACTCATCTGGTTCTATCGAACATACACTATTAACGAATATTTGTGTTTCGTTGATATAGTCAACCGTAAATAATTCGTATGATATGTTCGTTCTATCCAATACTAATACAGTTTTGATAGTTTTGTTTTCATAAGATACTTCACTCAATACCGCTACTGTAGCGAATACTTCCCCAATGAACATAATGCATCCTCATATAAACAAACAGGTGGTAGACACATTTTTCTACCACCTGTTTGAATAAGTAACGGTATTGAATTCCGTTTGTTTATGAGTTCAGCACCTCATTAATGAGGGATTCTAGGTAACTCCAATCGTCATTGTCTTTTTCTTTATCTTTTTCTTCACGATCTTCTTTTGTGAAATAAATCATATTGTTCTCACCCAAAACACCTATGTTGTTCGATCCTACTTTACAATTTTTGTAAAATCAAATTAGTTTTTCTTATGTGACTCGTGTATTAGAACTTTATAATTTCCACTTTCTTTAAGATTTTTTGATATCTTATGTAAAACAGTACCTGTAATGACGAGTTACAGGTACGATTTGTAAATTACCACTCAGATATTGGTAGTAAGTCTACGGGTTCATTTGTGGATTCTGATTGCCAGTTATTTTCGTAGATTTCCTTATAGAGATTCCAAGGATCTGGATAATAGAAATAAACCAATTAAACCGCTCTAAATTAAAAACCCGATATCAAACCTAAATCAGTCATTAAGGATACCCATAAATTAAATCATCGTTTCCTACGTACAAATCATACTCACCAAACGAGTGGGATAAATCGGTGAGTTCTTTACCTAGCTCTTTATCCCAGAATCCATCCCAGAATCCGCAACCATGACGATTACGAGTTAGCCAGAAATCATGACCAGCTTGTTCCCAGTTGTTGTGTAAGCGATCGCCAGCTTTTTCTTGAAAACTATGGCAATCAGCAATCATTTCCTCTAGAGTAAAAACATGGATGTCTTCGATTGAGTAATGTTTATCCATGGGTTCGTCGTCATCATCAAGAGACGACCAGAGCGCTGCTTCAATGTAAGCGAAAGTGAACTCATCCAGTTTCGGTAATGTAGTTGTCATGATATAATTCCCATGTATATAAGGTTTTTCTCGTGCGGCGTATATCTGAAACGCCGCACGTTTACTATTGATTGAGCGTGTATTCCAGTTGATGCTTAGTGCATTCCAACTGAATTTTTTCTAACGCTTCGTTCAAATCTGCTTCTGTAACAGAACAAAGTCCGGCAAACTTCATGTTCATCACTGAGGCTACTAGGTTGTTAAGTGTTGGTATTTGCTGGTCTAGCGGCAGTCCGGCAATATAGGGCAGATTGCTGATGAAGATGTTGGTAATAAATGTGTTGATGTTGTACTGCATTTTCTAACCTCTAGTAATTTAAACTTTCGCTGTAAATGTCACAGTAGATGTCTCCAGATTCTGGATTTTCCCAGTCTGACTCGAATTCATCACCAAACGAGCATTTGAAATCGACAATGCTCTGGAAATCACCACTATGAGAAAGTAACCATTTTTCTACCTCTTCTCGTGTATACTCGCCAGTTTCGCTGATATTCTCCAAATCGTATGAATTCAGATTGTACTCCATGTGACATACACTGCATCCAGGCTGCCAGATATAACCAAGTACATCTATTGTGTAAGTACGAACTATGTAAATTCCCATGTTGGTTCTCCAAGTAAGTTGATATGTAAAAACCTCCTGATTTACGGTCAGGAGGTTCATGAAGACGTATGTAACTGTTTATTTGTACCGCCCCAGTACGAGAACTACAGACGTGTTGTGGGCGACCTTAGCGTTATTCTTGTGGTAGGGATGGTTCAGATGGTGGATTGCCTACATCATCGTCATCGCCAACAAGATGGAATGGAGTAGAAAAATGTGTGATAGTAGTCATGTAAACTCCTATGTATGATAAAAACCCGCAACCTGTTTGGTGCGGGATTAGGTGTGTGTTGTCAGCTAGTATTCCCAGAATTATCGAGAAACTAACACAATCTACTAGTGTCAATATTTAGTTGTTTCGATAGCGCTCTACAGAGAACGTCGATCTCCATATCATCGAGTATCTGGTATCCCGGCAATATGCGTTCTTTGTCTTCGCGGTCGTAATTGCTGTTGAAATATTGAAGTGCTACTAATATAGTGGCAGCTTGTTGGTTGGTTAATTGCATGACTGTAACAACTCCAATTGTTTTTCTAACTCTTGTATTATCAATTCGTTCCTCTCCCTTTCTATGGGATCGTCTGCTAATTTCTCAGCCATGTTAGACAACTGCCGTTGGTAACTGGATATTTTCGTTAGACGTAGTTGCTCTTTGACGAATTCTAATTCTCTTTGATTGCGGATCATAATTACCTCATTGATTACTGATGGATGGAACTTTTAGTCAAAATTCAGAGATTCACATAATTCGTCAATTTCTTGATTTGAGAGTGGGGAATAATACTCGAAATGGTCATCTAAAAACGAGTCTTTATTGAAACTATATCGACTTTGAAAAAATCGAAGTGCCGCTAATATTGTTGTGATTTGTCGGTTGTTGATTTTTTTAGTAGATGTGTTGTTTTGTATAAAATACCAATGATTCAAAGCTTTGATTATTTGTGCTTCTACGGGTAATTTGCATCCGTTAACAATAATGCAATTATATCTCCAATCAACAAAATCTATTTTTGATAAATCTATTGTTTCCAATGGAGTAAAATCATCGTCTTCGTATGTTTCTACAATTGTCAGCAGATTTTCATTAACAATATATGGTGGTTTGTGATTAAATACTTCGATGGTCATGATTTCCTTTTTTACAGTTCAATTGATTAATGAGCTAGGTGTATTTTAATTGCATGAAATTAGTGTTTAGTTACGAAAATCCTGCACTTCGTACTTCATATCAGGTGCAACGCCTTCCATGATATTCGGAAGCACCTGCGGTAGTGTAAGTACGTTGTTGAAGTTAGCGGCGATTACACCTGCTAATTCAAATACGATACTAATTGTGTTACATTCACCCGGCGCGTACACAACATACTCTGTATCCACGTTCTTGTTAAACACTGGAGAAACGCTGTCTTTCTTGATATCGAAATAAAGAATGTCGTTGACAAAGAATACAATACCATCATCTAATAGTCTGATAATTAATTTTTCCATTTTTCTATCCACTGCTTGGTGTTCCATTTCCATCTCATTATCCTCATCATCACCATACAACAGTACGCACTTCCCTTTTTCTACCAAGTCGTCTACCAACGACCTGACAGCATAACTTTCATCCCAATATATTTTCCCTTCTGGTGAGCGTAACAGTAGTCCACTTGTTAGAGCGCCGATATCTTCTGGAAGTACCGTTGACCATCCGTTACACAGGTGGTATTCAAACAAATCAATGAAGATGCCGTCTTGAGCACAAGCAGCTTCGTATGTTGCACCTCTCGACATTTCCATCTCAATCAGATAGTCGAGTTGCTCTTTAGCTTCATCTGTCAGAGTAACGATGAGATTGTCGTTTGATGAATAGGATATATCACAGTAATTACTCATGGTTCTCCTTGGTAGAAAAAATGGTGAACTTGGTGTTTATCATCCCACACAACCTCTGATACACTTCATCTGTTGATGCGGTATCAAATGCGCCGATCTCAAGGTATTTATATTTCCATGAGATGTATGGGTTATAGTATCCAATAAACCAGCGAGCAACCGGAAAATCCGCCGCCCATTCCGGTACTATCATCTGAGTGATATCTATCATGAAAACACGCAATATTTCATCGAGTTCTTGTATTGCGTGTTCGTTGTGTTCACGAAGGGCATATATCATCTTGACTCTTACCATCTACCTTAGTTAGATTCAACTCAGTATTTAGTATTTCATTCAACATCTCTACATAAGACGAGATGTCTTCACAACCTAAATCGTTTTCAACTGCTTCCGGTATCTTCCTTCTCCATGAATCCTCTGTCATAATATCTGTTAGTTTCTTAAACAAAGAAACTAACATAAAACGCTTTGAACATTTTATTACTCCAAATTTTTTACAGTCACAGTAGGTCATTGAAAATTTTTACGAGATATGTTATCTGTAATCTCTTATTTTGCTCCTATATTGTTCAATGGCGACGATCGCTATCTCGTATTCTTCTGGTGCTACTACGAAACGGAAGTAGCACTGGAAAAAGTTGCCGAATTCATCGCGAGTATCTGGTACTTCTGACCAATTCAGCTTACGAGCAAGAGCTTTTTCTACTGCCTTTGTTTGGTCGATGGATACACAAGATCCATCCGCAACAAATGCTTGGATTGTGCAAGAGATCGGTTGCCAATCGAGTCCGTAGTAATTTTGGTAGATGGATTCGTGACTATCCTCACTACCTGTTTCGTTAGCAGCTAACTTATATGCTGCTTCCTGAATGAGTTCAGGGCTTGACTCAACTGCGTATTCGCGAGTATTTAATTCTCCTTTGACATTGAAACTAACTATGTATAACATAATGATTTTTCTGAAATGATGTGTTACAAACTATTCAACAACACTGACTAATTTATTTTTAGTCAAATCCAAACAAGAGGGAAATGTAGACCCCTCGTATTTGTAGATTTTGTAGTTGTGAATTTCATGGTATGTAGTACCTCTGTCATAAATGACTTCCGGTACTTGCGGGAGAAGACGCAAAAATCTTTCCCACTGGTTCTTCTCGTCTTCAGGCGGTTCGATAACGTCAAGTTCTGTCCACCAACTAAGATAGCATGGGTAATCCCATTTCAGAGATAACAATACAAATTCATCTAACAATTGTTGGTAGTCTGCCGCTACTCCCCATTCTGTTTCGCGCTTATGTTCCTCTCGATATACAAGAGTTGCCACCTTCATGAATGAAAATGCGGCATTTTTAGATAGTAATGGTACAGGAATACATAGTGATTCATCTCTTGTAGCTACTAGAGCTAAATCGTAATACGCTTGATTGTGGTCGTAACCCCATTCTTGAGATTCTACGGTTAGAAAAACAGTATCATTTATTTCATCTGTTACATCTGATAATAGTGATAGTATTTGTACGAAACAAGCGTTGGATAGCGCGTACCATTTGATATCCTTGGCTCGATTACCAAGGTTAATGAAAGCAGAGATTTTTTCTACAGGGGATAAGTTGAACATGATAATTCTCCAATTTGAAATAAAGTGATTTTATTGTAACAGTGTTTGGAAGACCTCTCTTCCATTAACAACGAACAACACTCTGACTCACACGAAACCAGAGTTCGTTAGCTTCAAGCTCATTGAGAGCATACCTACTACGTATTTCCAATGTTTCCATATTTGTGAGGTTTGATTTATCCTCGAGTGATAATGGCGCGATTATTTCAGATATATAATCGCGGTTGATTCGATTTTTTGACGCTGTTATTTCTGCTGCTAGTTGTCTCAAATGTGGCATGGTTATTTCCCCAAATGTGTGTGTAAATTTTAGAACGGACAGTCGGAATAATAGCCGTATCTTTTCTCTTCAGGTATGTCGTATGCCTGAAAATAAGCATCCCATACAGAATCTGGTAAAAAAAAGTCTACTTTAAAATCATAGAAATAAATGTACATTTCTATCAACCAGAAATTTACAAGAACTCTTTTCGGTCTACTACCTTTGTAAACGTTAGGTCTGAAGTAAAAATCTTCTAGTTGAGCACAATGCAGTAACGCCCACAAATAGCAACGTAATTTATTCTTTTCGTCTTGATTTTTTATTGGTTTTAACATTTTATTCCTCTAACTCATCTAAGCATTTATCAATTGTAAGTTATTTTGTAATAAGGTAAGTTTGGTTCTATTATACGTACTTCTTGGCGTACCCCTTGGCATCACTCAGAAGTTTTTTGTAATTGTTGCCGTACATCTCAAAAATGACATCTCCACCTTGGTATTGGTACAGATCGTAAGCCTTTACGTAATCTGGGTTTTTATGCCAATCTGATGTACAGTAGCTTTCGATATCATCTATTTTTTTTTCAGAAATGTTGATGTCAACCAATGATAGACATACCCAATACTTGAATGTTTTATCACGCCCAACATACTCACAATTCTGAATTTCGAGTATGTACCAGTTGTGTTCGCAATACTTATCGGTGTTACGAGCAATCCAACATCCGTCATATCTGGTATAATTGACATCGCCTATGAAATGAGTGAATCTGGTCATATTTTATTTTTTCTGAACGCTTTGTGTTTTACTACTCGGACTTTGTGTACTTCTGCAATTGGTGTTTTTGGCATATGTCGTCTGTATCCAGGTAGTGGAACTATGTGTACTGTGGTTTCACCAATTGCATCCACATATCAGTATAGTGGTACTGGATAGAAATAACCAACTATGTAGTAGGGATATACTATTACGAAGTTATTTATTTTCAACATTACACGAATTTCACTACAACATTAGAACCAACACTAAACACAATATCGACTAGTGATATTTTTTTATTTTTCTACTACTAACAAGCAACGAACATATTCATCAATCTTTTCTTGCATAACAAACGTAGTGTTGATGCTTGTAATTTATTTATCTTATACGTTTGAGTAATACTTTCATCACTCATTCGTTGAATAGTACGTTTATCAATAGTAGGTATAGTATCGGCTAATTTGATTAATGACATGATTTGTTTTTTGATATTTATTGTTAGACAAATATTATGTTCATAGCACTTATCAAACATTATATTCGTTTTAATATTAAATATTAGGTATGATTAGTACTAAATAAAATCTATGTAATATGTGTATATTACATAGACATACAATTAAACCATTATAAGAAGTGAGATGAACTAACCTCACCAAACGCGATATGAATGATATAACATATCGCGTAAAGCAGATTATTTGAGTAAATTGATTATTTCTTGCGGTGTCTGAAAACAACCCGTAATGGTGTGATGGATACGGGCAATTTCTTGTATGTCGTCTTCGTTTTTCACAAACGTATCATATCCGCCGTTTATCCAGTGTTTTACAATTTGATTGTTATCATTGAATATACGATAACTAATGACATACGGAGAATTCCTCCATATTCTAATTACTATTCCTATAAACTGCTCTATACCTTCATAGTAAAAATCGTGAGATCTATCGGAAGCTAATTTTATAGTAATCTCAATTTTCATGATGTTCCTGAAAATAAAGTGAGTGAGAATATCTTCTCAAAAGTGGACACACCACTAGTATCCACTTATTAGAAGATATTTTTTTATTTTTTAAGGAACTGGTAGAAAAATACCGCACGCTACGATCACAAAATGTTACGTATGCGTAGTAATTTGCGGGCATAAAAAAGCCCCATACCGTGAGGTACAGGGCTTGATTCGGTTGGAGGATAAACTTAGATTATTCATATTGATCGTAGATCGAGTATTGACACGGGAAACTTGAATTTATCTTTACTCATAACTTGTAGATGGTCATGATCGAGAACCTTGGTTACTTGCACTTTTCTTTTTTGAATACCATTTTTCGTTTTAATACATAACCAAGCGTATTCACCTATTGAAAAATGGTGTTGTTCGTATATTGATACGCTAGCATTGGCACGTTCCAAGCGCTCATATTCGTCATACGATACTTTTACTGGTGTGGTTACTTTGTCGGCGTAGTATTTGAGTACAGATCTACCTTGTTTGCTGAATTGTTGCTTGAGACGTACAGTTTGCCATCCATTTTCTGTTTTGATGCGACGATCTTCTTGAAGACCGACAAAACCGATAACGTCGATGATATTTTTGAAAAATGGTTCTACTATGTTGTGGAAAATGTTGTTGTCATATATGTTATCTACCTCTACAAATAGGTATGACTTGTAGTTTTCAACGGTTGTGTTACCGGTGAGATCGAATTCATGAGCATATGCGATATCAAGGATGATACTATCGAGCTTGAAATTTTCACGTATGAGTCCATTATCGACGTTACGTTTGAATTCTGGTACTGCATTTAACTTGAGTTGTTCGACAATTGTTTTGATGACATCTTGTTCTTTACCGTACCGTACAAACAACGCATACCAGTTACGTCTGATAACTGGTATTTGATTTTTTATTTTTTCTACCACATTCTGACTTGACATAACAGCAAACAATTCCTCTTGTAATACGACGTGTAGTTTATTGAATCCTGCTTTTGTTTGCACTGAAACATTGTATTCATGGCAAAGTGCCACTAATTCTTGGTAAGTGGCACCGAATAGGCGGTACTTAAGTTTAGCGTATGACATACAAAAAAGACCTGTGATTTTTCGGTCACAGGTCACTAATTATTTGAATTGAGTATTGATTATGGGATGATTGTAAATGGACAAGATTCCTTCGGATGCCAGAGTATCTGACCTTGTTTATTCATTGGTGCGACTTTCAGACCTGTGAGACTTTGCCAGTTAACGTTAATGTGCTTGCTTGTGTCATTAATTGTAACTAGCTTTGATGGTTTGATCGGTTGATTGTGAGCAATACCGTATAGAGATAGAAAACAACATATATCTGTATTGACTTCTATTTTGCTTGACACCATACCAGTAGTTGATTGTTTATGTTGATAACGTTCTAGTTCTGTGTACCAAAGTACAGATCGTACAGATTTATCAACTTTGTTTTTGACTAACTTTTGGTGTATGACACCAATTTTTTCTACTTTACCATTGGGGTATTTGACGCCGATGTAACCTACGATGTTATCGGCGTTATCAATACCCCAACGTTTCATTGTGGAATTCAACCATACAGGATGTTCATATCTACCGTATTCATTTTCCTCTAATTGGTAACGCTTGTAGACAAGTAAGCAATCCCTGTATTGTTTGCTATTGCTAGCGATAATCTCTATCTCCATACTTGTTACACGCTGTGATAGTAACGACCATCCATCCCTATCCTTTGGTTCACAATACGTACCTGTAGATTGAGCGTTAGTACGTTTTACCTTGCCTATGGAACGTATAGATACACTATCCTGTATCTTTGTCTTCACTTCAGATGGCAACTGGAAACCAATATGAAGTTGCTCTGTAAGCTTCCGTACCTTGACTATACGGTCTATGTTGCCTACGTTTAGTTTGATTGCTGAAGATAACACACTGTTTTCATGGGAATTACTAGCATTACCACTGAGTATGTCAAGTGCTATCAATTGGGGACATCTCAACATGGTATCTCTACCCATGTAGTAATTCAACAGGAAGTCGTTATCTATCTTGAGATCGTGTGTACTGAATGACAGGATACGTAGGACTGTGGTCATCTTGATCGATGCCTGAGTATCCCAATTTGGGGAGATCGTGTATATGCGTCCATCGAATATATCATTGCTAGCAACAACCGAGAGATCGATACGACTGCAAAATGCTAGAAAATCATCAAACACTTTTGTGTCTTGATGGATGCATATAAAGGTAAGATAACTTTTGAATCGATTTGATCGATCTATCCATTGTTGGATCTTATCTTTTTCAGTATTGGATGCTACTGCTAGTTTTTGTGTTAGTGTTTCTTCTCTATTAACAGTCAATACCTGATAGTCTGACCATTCTAGGTAACAACGACGTAGCCAGAATATAGGATCTTGACTGTTATCAAGCGATCTCTCGCTATCATGTCGAGTAGTGTTGTTTTGTAACGTACTGACTGCCTTGATATCATCGATAACTGCTGCATTCTCAGATGACTGTGGTATAACGTAACCATCTGGTAAACCTACACTGTAATCATGTTGGGGGATGGTAGAAAAATTGTGTTTGTCGTCTTTAATGAAACTACCATCGAAACCAGTATTATCTGGTAAGTCTTGCGAGCGAACATCGTCTGTAGAATCAAGTACAATATCAATGTTGGGTATGTTTGTCTTGACTGCAATTGTCTCTTGTATTGATTTGTGGTTATTTTCTATACGACTGAATAAATTATCCTTTGCCGCTATAGTAACACGCAATATTTCTTCTAGTTGCTCTTTTTTGATGCCTACATATGTTTTGATTGGTGGCTCGTATCCTATCTGGTTGGATACTGTAACAATCTCATTCCATATTTGTTTTGCAGTTGCCATTGTTTCTACCTCTGATTTACTTGAATGACTTATCTGCTAGCAGTTGACTAACAGCAACATCCCACTAACTCAAACAAGGTAGTGGGATGTAACTGATATTCAACTATGCTTTTGTTTTGACACTGACTGTTTGTGGTTGTGTATCTAGCTGTGTAACTTGTGTTGTACTGCTTATTTGATTGCGTAGCTTCTCAATAAGTTTATTGAGCGTTGTTTTGTGATCGAGTGTCAGTTGATCTTTGATAGCACTTGTCATCAACCATTCTGTAATGTCAATTGCGTTATTAACGTTATCGACTTTTTGTATGGCGCGTACCCAATCATCAATAGTAGCCTTTATCATCTCGGTACTGACCGCGTTAACACGTCGTAGTTCTACGCACTGGTAGACTTCAAACGCAACCACAAGCCAATCAAGTCCGAGTGATGTATCGAGGTATTTCGTGTTATTGGATAGCTCGCTTAGTAGATTGATAAGTTCTATGTTTACCACACCACCTTTACCCGTAGGAATGCTGTACTCAAATCCTAAGTGAAGGTCTAGATGCATATCTAGTAACTTACGAGAGCCGTTACGGAATACTATTGCGTCACCTCTCTTACTTGATAGGAAGAAGTATGTATCAGTTTTATTTTTATCGGCTGTTTTTCCTTCTATGACTCGATCTATCAATGCAATCTGTTGATTGATTCGTGCTGCATTCTTGCGAGCGTTACTAGAAGCTTCTGAAGTAGGGAATGTAAAGTATGAATTAGTCATGATGTAATCCAAGTGAAATAAGGTGAAAGTAGGGAATATTCCCAGTGCGATCTTCAGTCTTGATACTGAAGTGGTAGCCTTTAACTAGATGTTGCTATTTGATATGGTGTTCATCTGGTAACTTGCGTATTTTATCCAGAATGTTTTGATAGACTTGTTTATCATCTTCAGAAAACAACCTACTCATTCTTTCTAGTTTGTCTAACTCATGATTCAGTCGTTTTAGTTGATATGGTGTGAGGTTGGTAGTCATATACTGTACGTATTCTCCCACTTTAACCATTCATCATAGAATTGATCGTTGTAACATGGGCTGTTGTATGCCCGGTTATACATTTCAACGATGCCCGTATTGAATTCCTTATCTGAGAGGTTGCGTGTTTGATACGGCATACATCCGTCCATATCAAATACATAACCGTAACATCCGACCTTTGCTGTCATACCTAACTGGTATAACTTAACAGTCATTCGTTCAATTGACATATGATTGGTTGTTATTAACATGAAATTATCCTTTTTGAGTGTATACGAGACCTAATCAGCCTCAAAAATCAACACTGTTATGTGTTGATTTATCAAGCGATTAGTTACTGTAATGTAACTTTAACCACCTTAATCTGTGATCGTAATCTGATTCCCATATGGTTATATGGGAAAGTTCTTCATCTATATTTGGGTGAGGTAAGGAATGAAGTCTCACTTCACCTGTTTCTTTGTGGCGGTATGCGTCGTAAGTGGACGCTACTCCGTAGTCTTCCGTGGTTCTTTCACCACGGTATATAAAGTGTTCCCATTGAGAGTTTTCACTTTCATATTGCTCGCGTGTTGCGAGCATTTTAGGATGGTTAGGAGGTGCTTGTATCCGCACTTTCTCAAAAATTTCCCCTTGCAGATCGTACAATTCGATCTGCATACAATCAGAGTCAACATAGTAATTGTCTTCTGGTAATTTCTTACCAGAAACAAAAACACCCCACTTACCCTTAGTTAAAGGGTAAGGTTGCTCAAAATCGACAAAATTGTAAGTCACACCGTTAAACTCAATTTTCATAATCTAATCTATCCTCCAATTTATCTAAAACAGGGATAACTCCCATAGCAAATGCAAGCCTTGATGCTTGCACGGTAGCCTTGAACTACTTTCGCTGATTTAGAAATCTTTTGAAAGATTTCTTATCAATTAACATTGAAGCGACCACATAGTGGTCGTAAAATCCTTTATCCTCTTTCGCAAGAGGTAGGTATTCTTCAGCCTCTTTTTCACTGAAGAACAAAGGGGACAATGGTACTGACCCCTCATACTCGATGACGCCGAGTATGTACCATGCCCAGATCTCACCATTCTTGGACTTTTGTTTGAAGACAGGTTTTTCAACCTGTTTGATTTGACCAGGACGTGCAGTTGCCTTGCTAATGTCAACCATAAGTGTGTTCCTCCAACATATATAATAGAGTACCGAAAATCGATACTCTGTAGAAGCGTTGCTAGCCTCTAGAGAATATCGTGATAGAAACAAATTAAACATAAGGTTCCGTAAGTACTCTTCTACCTTGATAATCAATGTAAGTTCTGGATGTACTCTTCTGCTTACGTTAATTATTCGCTATGTTTGCTTCTATCGATATCCCAAACAGTAGATAGATGTTATAACCTCATTACAACTCATGACTGTTACACAAGTTAAATTCAATGGTTACAACATCCATAATTGATATCTATTTAATAGTGGGTTGATGTTTTACACACATTGCTCATAACTGTCATACAAACAATGCTATTCTTTCACAACATCAAAACTATCATGCGATGTTACCCGTGTAAGAACTACACGACTGCTGCAAATCGCTACCACTCAGGCTTCAATCGGTGGAAAGTTCAAGAAGTACTTATCTGCTTTCCAAAGATGTATACACTTAGTACATCACACAGTCACTTCACAGCGAGCGTGTAAGACCCCTACGATTTTACTATGGCATTCACCAGGATAGTACAGCTTATCGGTAACTGCTACGGACATTATCGCGGTCGTGACCACTAGTCAGATATTGAATTTTCATCAAGTAATAGCCGTACACTGTATTAAGATATGCACATACCCCAACAGAATAATAATTCTGACTGGTAACGTGTCTATTAAATGAAGTGCTGCATTCACTAGCAGCTTAATCTACCCATGTGGTAAAACACCTATTAGCGGTAGATTTGGTTTTTTGCTCGTTACTACTGTGTATGTAGAGTAGTCAACAATTTTTCGTTGGTTAACCTAGTCTGTAATTAGCGAGATGCTGTAACAGACTGGTTATGAAATTTTCAAAATTAAGCTACTTTATGTGTCGGTTTTCAGTACGCATAACGAGAAACAGTCGCGTGGCATTTAGCCTAACTTACTAGCCTGATATTTCACTTATTGCCGAATCCTTTTCGTGACGTTCACTACTTAAGGATATCGATTTGTGAAGCCATTGAACTATGCGTTCGCTTGCCTCTATTAACTTACATATATAAGATATCAACTACCGCTAAACAAAGATATGGTTTGTACATATGGTTTGTTATAGTTCAGAAACCGTGGTGTATATCGGTTTCAGGGGTTAGTTGATTGGGGTGTTCGGGTGAGAACATAATCAATATAACAACCACAATATCAAAGTTACAATAGCTGATATATGACACTCACAAATGAATGATGTCACCAAAAAACCCTCCACACTTATATCGCTAAATACACGTAACTCCACAATAACCATCCATGTCAATTCCGCGTTATCCCTGGTTACAGATCGCCAAAGAGTTCATTCAAGGCATTAAAACAAGAAACACAGAAACCAATCAAATTCAACTACACTTTCCTACGCACAGAGAATTAGCAGAAAAGTATGGTTGTCATCTGGGTACACTTCAACAACGAAGTCAAACTGAGAAATGGTCGTTACAAAGGGAGCAGTTCAGACGTAAACTGCAAATCAAAAACACAGAAGTCAATCCAGAAGATCTCCTCGGTTTATCTGCCAAGTTCGATAGCGTTATTCTGGGCAACTTAGAAAACATGACATTCATTGTGCAAGAATACCTACGACCATATGTCGAACAACTCACTCAAAAAGATGATGGATATGAAGGTGAAGAAGAGGGTATTGAAGACCTGAGACCTCTCACACCAAAAGACATCAACGATTTAGTCAAATCGCAAGAATCCATATTCAAGACGGTGAGAGGTATATTGGGCGAACCAAATTCGGAAAACTTATTAGACGATGCGCGTAATGCAATGCTCACTTCACGCGATCGCAAAGGGAAAAAAGTAAACAAAGTATTCCTTGAGCAGGAACTCAAACGTATCTCCGAAATCAAACAACACGAAACAGAACTAGAAATGCGCCGTACAGAAATACTAAAGTTATTGAAAGAAGACGATGGTAGAAAAAATAATGGCAAACAATAAATAGGTGGTATATTGCAACCACCGTTTCCTTTAGAGAGTTAAGACAATACAATAACTTACACAACAATCGATAATCTTAATCGTTACATTATGTAATAAAACAGCGTCTTTATTCGAGACGCTGTATCAATGTCGCTATGTTCAATTACGTTACCATAGATGTCCTGACAATCTAAGACCGCATTTGAATAAGCACGTTTTTATAAAAAGCACTATTATGTTAGCATAATAGTGCGATTTAAGATGCTACACGTGTAGAATACACTCTACATCATATAATCCGATTCAAAAGGGAACACAAAACTCGTTCCATTTATTAGAACACTTGGTTTTATATTTTGTCAACAGTGTATATTAATTTCTGCCAAACAGACGTAAATCAATTTAATAATTCAAATAATCTACTACTTCCGAATATTCGAGTAATTCATTCAATTTGCACATTGTTCTAAAGAATGCTCCTTCTTCCAAGTTTATTTTAAAAACTTTACCTCTTAATTTTGTACCTCTAACTGGAGGTAGAGAATAAAGATCCGCAATTCCAACACAACGAACAATATGCGCCCAAGATTTAGACAAATGGTTTACTTCATTACGAATGTGTTTGATGACATATATAGCTTCACCAATACTTTCCACCGAAAATTTAATAGTATCGTTTATCTTTACTTCTATCATTATTTTCTACCTATAGGGATTAATCGCACTAACATTATATACACAAAATCACCGAATGTAGTATTCGGTGAAAAGATTAACGTCAATCATTAATAGTATTATAATCAACTATCAAACCTATGATAAGTATCTATATGATTACAAACGTATTGTTCAAGCTCATAAGTACGAGCAGATAGTTCGCGTATCATTGATTCTAATATTAGTACGCGTTGTTCGTTATTTACGTTGTTCGTATTGAATAATGTGTGAAGTTTGTTTGGTTTAGCATAATTACCATACTTATCATTCAATATACCATTTATCCATATAACTAAATCATCAATGGTAGAAAAATAAAGGTCGTCTGCTACGTTGTATGAGTGCTTGTTCGTACAAAGTGCGTGTATGGCTGTTATGTCCTGTACGTCATATCTAATTTCAATCATGCGTTCGTCGTCTTCATAAGATGAGCTAACGACACTTCCGCCGATTAATCGATACTCAAATGGTAGATGAGATAGGGCGGTTTTTATCTCAGTAAGATAAGCTTCACCTAAACTACGCGGTTGTAGATTGTCTCGGTTCTTCTGTTTGTCAGCTATGGAGCGCAATACACCTGATAAACGATCGCACCATTCCTCTGTATGAACCTTGTTTTCTATCCCAAACGCTTTATTCAATTCCCATACGCATTCTCTCACACTATGGGCGCACTTCGTACAACAGAGTTCGGTACCTATTCGTTCTATGTGTATGACGAATGGAATACCGAGCATATCTTTAGTTATGCGCGTGTCGTATTCAACTTTTATTTTTGTTACGTTGTCAATGTCGCGAAAATAACCAATCCACTTACCCGTTTTGTTATCATTGAATTCTGATTTAAATGGTAGATGGTATATAGCATTCTTAAATTCCTCTATCTTCTTTTTTCTATCATCATTTTTATTAACGTACATATAGTTCATTCTTTTCCTTATTTGTATAGCTCATTAAGCTTGACCAATGACTGCGTTCGATATGTTGTACCGAACATATTATATATGTATTGTAGTGAATGAGTAGTAAAAGTGTTAACATTATTCCTCACTACCTTCAAATATCTTCTCGATCTTGATAATATGTTGTATTGCTGTAAACACTAGTTCGGGATTATCTAGATAAGTTATATCAAATTTGTATTCAATTGACCAACTACAATCGTCCACGATTACTATTAGATCGTTATTCATATTACCTCATCAATTAGTGCATATTGTTTTGCCTGCTCAGCAGTCAAAAATGTTTCTACATCTATCATAGTTCTAGTAATGAACGTATGTTTATTATATATAGAACAAACAATATCATCAAGAGTATCTAAAAACTTAATGTTACTTTTCAAGTAAGCGAGCGTACCATCATTACCACTACTTATAGGATGTATTAGGAAATTAGTGTGTGCTGTACATAGCCTTCGTTTTGCACCGAGCATGACAATAGTACCACTACTAGCAACATATCCTTCGCAAACTACAGTTACGTTAAGAGAACTCTGATTCAAGATATCATACATCCTCAAAGCACTTGTTACTCTACCACCATCGGAACACAGATACAACGTAATATTCTTATTCTGTTTATCTGAATACCTTGTTTCTAACTCGCGCAAATAATATACAAACTGATGAGCGCTTTCGTTATCGATGTTGCCAGTGAAGTACATAGCGTTCGCTGCTATCTCACAAACCATATGTTTCTTTAATACAATAAAACTATAAGAACATCATAATCGAAACAAACATGATATCGCCAGCCGAACGCGAGAAATTGCGTAAAGAGTTGGAGCGAATAGAAAAAGAACAATTTGAACTACAACTACGCGAACAAGAAAGAAATGATGCCGAAATCGTATCGTTGATAGAAGAACACAACTATCAAGAAGCATATGAATCAAGTTATGGATTTCTAACACACAGTTGGAAAACATTTGAACCAAGTAACTTCATACCTGCCAAACACCTTCATGCAATAGGTGAACATCTAGATGCTTGTTTGCGTGGAGAAATCAAGAACCTCATAGTGAACATACCACCTCGTTGCAGTAAGAGTTCACTAATCACTAAGGCATTTCCAGCATACGTTTGGGTTAAAGATCCGGGTAAGCGTATTATCAACATCAGTTACAGTAAACGATTAGCAGTAGGAGACAGTCTGATATCGCGCCAGATAATAGACAGTCAGTGGTATCAGCACGGTTTAAACACGGTATGGAAAGAAGTCAACGATTGGGAATCTGTATGGGAATTGAGTAAAAGTCAAAACACAAAAGAGGACTATCGCAACACAAGTGATGGTAGGCGTTTTGCTACATCCACCGGAGGTACTTTAACTGGTGTGGGCGGCAACCTAATTATTATCGATGACCCATTAGATCCTGAAATGGCACACTCGAAAATTGAGCGTGAGAATTGCAACGAGTGGTCATCTCAAACACTTCCATCACGTTTGGACGATAAAGTTAATGGTGTGATGATACTGGTGCAACAAAGACTGCACGAGGAAGACCTTACCGGATATTTCTTAGATCAAGGTATTTGGGAACATCTATACATTCCAATGGAGTTTGAAGAGAGTCGCCGTTTTTGGACGAAAATCGGTTGGACGGACTGGCGAGTCAAAGACAAAGAACTGATGGATAACGATCGCCATCCCAGAGAAGTGGTAGAAGAATTGAAACTGAAGATGGGCGAATATGGTTACTCCGGTCAGTACCAACAGAATCCCGTACCTCTAGGTGGTGGACTCATTAAAGAAAACTGGTGGAAAACTTGGTACATTTTACCTTCATACTTTGATAGCACTTGTATGGTGTTCGACTTATCGTTTAAGGGGGATGTGACTAGTGACAATAATGCTCTGATAGTCATAGGACGTAAGGACAATAAATTCTATGTGATAGATCTCGTGTACGGCAAAATGGATATAGTCGGACAATTGGATGCTATCAAAACATTGGTAGAAAAATACCCGTATGTTCGTTCCAAACTGGTTGAAGATAAAGCAAATGGGAGCGCTGCTTGGTCGTTATTGAATCGTACAGTAACAGGACTTAACAAAGTCGATCCGAAAGGTATTGCTAAAGATGTACGTATCATGTCGATGATACCAGAGATAAATGCTGGCAACATTTTTCTCCCAGACCCAGATGTTCATCCTTGGATAAAACCATTGTTAAGTGAAGCAAAGATGTTTCCTAAAGGTAAAAACGATGACGCTTTAGATGCTCTAAGTTATAGTATCGACTATCTTGTTGGTTCAAACAATTTTACACGAATGCCAACGGAAGTTGTTACTGAAACGCCTGAAGTTGTACAACGACAAGATATCAGACAGTATTTTCAAGAAGCGAAGCATTACAACACACCTGTTCAAATATCGCGCAATTACGTGCAAGGATTATTTAACTAATTGTTAGAATAATGAAAATACTTTAGATAATATATGACTGTTGCTCAACAACTGAAACGCGCACAAAAACTTCAACATAAGGTATGTTTGTTTTTAGAGAACGTACCATTTCCATATGAAGATTCTATAGTTAAACACATAGGACGAAGTGATATTACGTTCGTTGTACCACTAATGACGAAAGATGGTAACGCATTATGCGAATATGTTATATCCCGTAAACTTGTAGTAGGTGGCGGATACGTCATTGCATCTGTTGATATACCACCTATGAAAAATGACGATGAAGGTATGAGTTGGTTTGATATAATATAACGTACACTATGTGTACGTATGACAATGAAATTACCAATTGAGGAGTACTTCAAGTATCATCCGCCAAAAACGGACGATAGAATCAAAAAGCACAATATCATCAATGATGCGGCTCTCAGATTTGCAAGAGTAATTGAAGAAAACTGCAAAGATGAAGAGTGTAGAAAAATGGCAATAGTAGCGTTACAGCAAGCAAAAATGTTCGCCAATCAAGGAGCGATGGTTGATGAGTTGGTTGATATGTAAAACATATGATATTCCTATCTGACATACAAACAATTGAATTTAGTAGAAAAATAGGTAGTAAGGATAAAAGTAAAAGGATGCGTCGAGCAATAGCGATCGCAGGTGGTGTAGCATTAGCGAGAGCAGGTGTGAACGGCGCACTTTTATTTCCTATTTGTATGGGTTAGTTGAACGGTACGACTATTTTTGTGTGATGAAAGAATTCATCGTAATTAGAGTTACGTCTGTTTTCATTTCTGTATTTACAGAAACAATCAATACCTTGAAGTTGGCGGCGTTCTTCATCTGTTAGTGAGTTGAGTAACTGATAGAAAAACTCACAATCAAAATCATATTGTCTAAGAAAGTCAGAGCTTACTTTACGAGCGCTGTGCCTGAAAAGTAAGTAGCAGTCTTCATGGAAAAGGTTATTCTCGTTCTGAATAGATATCAGAGATGTAGACAAAACTGTTTTCAGAAGGCGGCGCTCATCTTGTGACAATAAACTCAAATGAAAATGGAATGTTGTGGCACTGTAATCTGGTTTTCTATAAGGAACAGTTACTTTGCGGTTAGTGTTATCTGCGAAAAAGAACTCAACGATATAACTCATATTCTTTTACTATACATTTGAATAATAAATAACCTCCACTTAAATAGTAGAGGTCTAATATTGTGCGATCGCGTAACTATGCAGCTTCGGATTCAGATACTTCGTGACCGTAACGCAACAGAGAACGATATGCGTCGGAAGGAATGAATTTAGGACAATCGTGTTCGGGAACAGTTACTTCACCTTCCGGTAACTTAGCGGTAATTGTATTGCGAATGGTACGTTCAGCAACAGTTACTTTACTGAATGTGCCGAATCCTTTGATTTTAACATCTTCAGTTACAGATACAGCTTTGATAATTTTAAATAATTGAGCTACAAGGAAGCGCATCTTGTATGATGCTACAGGTTCATTGAATTCAGCAAGCATAGCTTTATTTAATGAATTAGATAAATCTTGTACGTTCATGGTGTTTGTATGTATGTTTAATACTGGACGTTTGTTATACTCTTATTATAATGTAGATATAGAATGAATGACAATAGTAAACTAGGTATATGGTAGAAAAAATAAACTGGTATAACGACCCTATTAATGGAAGATATCTATTTGCCAACGAACTCATTGAGCTAGGTGTTAATAGAAGCGAGATATCTGATGCATTCGATATAGACAGACTACGCATACCCGAAGAGATAGCCGAACGACTATTACGTAAACGTTATTGGGTGAAGCGTGAGGATATAGCTGAAGTAAAGAAAGTGTGGTATTCAAATCTTCATGCAAGATGGTGGGAACTGCACTATCGACGCAAAGGTGAGAGTGAATGGTATGACTTATTCAATAATGACCCGGAATGGGTATATGATTTATTGGTTGATACAATAAATAAAGGAGTAGAGTAATGAACGATGATTTTTTGTACAACACAGGTCGCTTTAAAGATGAGATGGTAGAAAAAGCTACGATTGAGTTTTACAAAATGAAAGAAGAGTTAGGATACGATTATGCAAAACACCTTTCAGATAAACTACACGAACAAGTACGGGAGGATTTCAACGAAGCAGTCAAACGAGCAAAAGAGCAACTAACACCCGAACAGATAGAACATCGGAAACTACAATTAAACAAACCTATACTTGGAGTAACACTGGACTTGATTATTATTGACGATCCGTATTATCCAATAAAGATAACAACGGATGAGTTAATTAAACGTCGAGAGGCGATCGTTTACAATCAAAAAGATGAATATGATGAAGTTATAAACAAAAGAATAGAAAATGATAAATAACTGGGAACAATTAGAATTAGATATAATAAACAAAAGATTATACAAACAACTAAGACCAATATACAATGAACTAAAAGTAAAAGGATTTAAAACAATGAGTAAACGTAAAATGGAAGAATCGGCAACTGAAGTAATTAGTATCAAAGTAACTCCATCTCAGAAGAGGGAGATAGAAGAAGCGGCGAAAATGGATAAACGTAGTTTGAGTAGTTACGTCAAGATACTATTGGGTTTATTATAATAATAGGTATACAACATGGACATACAAACTCATCATATATGATGTCCATGTTTGGTAATTAAAACTATAAATTAATCATACAATAATGGAACTCGTAAAAGCATTTGAATTTAACAACGCAGAAGTATACCAACGTCCATCAGACGGATATTGGAATCTGACTCAGATGTGCAGCGCTGGGGGAAAGAGGCTCGACCATTTTTTTGAGAACAAATGGACAAAAGCTTACCTGGAAAGCGTTTCGGCGATCGCCGGAAAACCGGGGAACGAATTAATCAACACAAAAAAGGGTGGCAACAATAAAGAACAAGGTACATGGGCACATGAGGTAATCGCCATTCGGTTGGCTCAATGGTTGTCGCCGGAGTTTTCGGCAAAGGTGGATGTATTTTTGTATCGACTTAAGAAACAATACAAGAATGGGTTTGAGGAGTACGTATTACTGAAAAATCAAAAGCAAGCAAAACCCACACTAGCTCTGTTACCTTATGATGAAGTTGACCTACAATACAGAATTCATAATTGGGTGAATTTGTGTGCAGATAACGCTCGATTCAATGTTGAGGTACCGCTACGAAGTAAATACAACGATACTTTAATTCGAGTAGACTTCATCAAAAACAATCCACGCAACGTAATCGCCTATGAGTTGAAAAAGGAAAAAGTAACGTTGAATGACATCAATGAAAAACTAGCACACAAAGCGTATTTCCAAATAATCGAGCAACATTTTGGAAACCGCCCACTTAAAATTATTTTTCTATCGCCGAAAGGAATTGAGGATGCGGCGCTTACAATGATGTACAATATGCCAAATATTGGTTTTCAGACAGTTCATGAGTTATGCTATACCTACTATATGAAAGGAATCAACAATAAATATAAGCACAATATGATTCAATTACACAATCAGATATTGACCAATCGTTATAATTATTTATTCGATGAATCCTTTGTTGATTTAGTGAAACAAACAATATCTAAAGGTAATGGTAACAAACAACTAGTACTAGCAGCATAACCATATCAAACACTATTATACTCCTATAATGAATATGGCGTTTAAATAAATAGATGAACTATAGGATTAATTGATATGAATGAATATAACGAATATAAACATAAGGTAAATGGTATTGTTTTGATATCCGATTTGATGGGTAAAGTAACGAAACACGTACTCACATTACATCCAAATATTGAAGAGTTTTATTGGAGATACGTAAACGACAAGTATTGTTGTCGAATAACGTTTACATGGTTCATGTATGGACAACGATATAACTTTTCATACAAGATATCGAATCATGTACTCGAACAACTACCATTAGAAATAAATAATATAGTTCTAAATTTTATACGAGAGATTGAAGTGTACTTATAATGAGATGTACCAAGTGCAATAACACCGGAGAATACAAAATTATCCATTATAGTTGGCAACAACAAACTGAAACAATAACACACGTTTGTGATTGTGTGTATGGTAATGAAGTAAGACTTTGGAGGGCAGCACGACCGATAGATACCGAAGGACTGGTTAATGAATTGGAACGATTGATTATGGAAATGGATTGTAAGGCTGACACAAATGAATAAACTCCACAATATAGGTAAGATAATATCTGAAGTAACGAACTATGTATTGACTAATTCATACTACTTTACTGGTAATCTGAAGTGGGAGTATCAGGAATATGTGGATTACCATACAAACGAGATAGACTATATTGATTTACATCTGAAATGGAAGGTTGATAGTACGGAACAAATCTTCATGCGTCGTCTTGACTACAGCTACTTGAATGATGAATCGTACATATCTTACTTAATCAAAGTCACAATTAATGGTTACAACGAATCTGTTGTTCGTTAAAAACAATCGCCCAACCGTGTCCGATGTCAAACATCTGGCAGTGTTTGAACTTAGGACACGAATATTTTAGACGACTGGAAGTTTGTCGCGATTCTTCTGCAAATAAACATACAACAACAATGACGAAAAATCAATGTGACCTATGGAATAATTCAACGTTTCATATTGATGCGATACCAATAACGCAGTCTCATCGTTAGTGCAAATTATCAACCAATATATGATTGAAGCATTTTACATACCGGAATTAGAACAAGAAAGTAATTATTGTCAAGATTTTCGTGCTACACCAATTGAAACTTTATACAATTAACATTGTGTAATGTTTTTATGAAGTAATTATGAATACTATTCTTACAGAACGAGAAAAAGAAATTGCCGAATTGGTTGCTACGGGGATGCGATTGAAGGATATCGCTAAGCAATTATACTTGTCACAATCAACAATATCAACTCATCTTGATAATGTTTATAAAAAAAGAGGGGTGCGAAATAAGACTGAGTTGGCGATACTTATGATTGAAGAAAAGTATAAATAAATAAAAAAGCCTAGTATACAAGATATACTAGGCATCATCAGTCTATGGAAATCTTTTCATTCGTTATCGGAAGTCATATTTTGTTTTTTACGAGATCTTTCAACTCTATCTACGATAACATCAACCAAGTATTCTTCTGGAGTTTTACCCTCAAGTAAAGCTTTTGCTTTTATTTCCGAATCATGAATATCGTTATTATTTTTTGTGTACACGTGCATTGCTGTTGAGATAGAATCTGATATATCTTTATTATTGGCGGCAGCAGCACGTGCTAATTTGATGTATAGCTGAATGGGTATTTTATTTGTTGTTACTCGTTTATCGAGTAAATCGCCTAATACACCTCGTTCGTGCAACATCTCTATGACTTTTTCGATATTTGCCATTTTTTTGAAAAGGGGGTTGACGTTGTACAGAATCATGGTAGCATCTAAATGTAGAAAAAGAAAGGATGCCCAGTAGAAAGTGGCACAACACAATCTACCAGGACTTCTCGCAATGTAGACTACAACTACAAAGGAGCACATTTATCATGTCACAAACTAAGACGATTGCGATCGCTAAAGATGCTGAAAAAAGGAATGAATTATACCCTAATTCGCTACACAATAATGAGTATGTAGAAGAAATAGCGGCAATTCAAGTTCGTAATATACCAGATGGTAAGAAACGCGCACTAATTAAAGCAGTACTTCAACGACAGGTAATTCAAGGTAAACGTGGTGGAGGACGTACCTCTTAATTTTTCTACCACTTCCCATTAATAGCTGCGTCATTTATTGCTCAGTGTATAGCTGAGCTTTCTTATTTATGAATACTGATGATTACTATCGTGTGGAAATTGCTGCTGGCATTGTAGCGTGGGTACGAATAGATCCGGGTGAGTATACAGTTACGATTGAGATAAACAATGGACTGTACTTCAAATACTTTGGCGGATTGTATACTCAGAGTCCGATATCGTTACATATTGTAACTAGGGAAAGAGCGCAACAGGATAATTAGATAAAGCACAGTAGGATATACCCCGTATGTAATGTACGGGGTTTTTGTTTCAAGGTAGTTGTTTAATAGAGTAACAACCTGGATTGCGCCGCACTTTATACCAGCGTTGTTGTTTTTGTCCTTGTTGTAGTTGCGAGCGTATACGATCGCTTGCTACCTTGTGTTGCTCTTTCGGTAAATCACCATATAACTTTTTGGTAATGAAATCAGCGTGAAATGCTTGCTCTGGTGCTTCTAGCATTATAGATTCAACGAGGGATATGATTGTTTTACCTCGATATTCTGGAAGCACTTGTACTGTTGTGGATGCGGGTTTTACTTTCGGTGGAGAATAGTTGATAGGTTGGATTGCCGCCTCTTTTATTTCAGTGATATGAGCTTTCTGTTGTAATGGAGTATGGTGTTCCTCTTCCCTTTTTCTATCCTCTTGTTCGTATCCGAGTAGCAATTGGTTGATGCGTTCTATCTGTAGCAACCGCCAGTCCACTTCGTTTTGGTAGCGTACCTTTTCTTCCAGTAATATTGCAATGAGTTCCGGGTGGTTCATGTTTTTCTACAATCGACATTGATTATTGTAGATAAAATGTGTCGGATGCGACATATTATTTGCTGAATGGGCGCGATTCGGTAAACCGTAATTATTAGTACGGTTTACCGAATCAAATATATAAGTAACAGACTTACAGTTAAACCCAAAATTATAAACATCTTTAACGACTCGTATTCAGCATTTTCTCTAAGGTACGTTTGTACCTCAATGATTCGTTGTTCGTGTCCGGCTATTGCCTCTTCGCGTGTTGAATAACGATACATCGAATAATCGCTATCCTCGTAAAAAACCATTGTTTCATACAGCACTGGTTCTTCGCCGTAAAATAAAGCATGATTGATACAAAGGAAAACTGTAGATATGTAGAATTTACCAATGCGTGTTTTATCGATCGAATTGTTCTTCATGCATTGGTTTATTTTGAACATATCATCATTTGGGACTGCTTCGCCGTTCTCGTCAAGAGTATAATATAGCTATCGCATGATACTTCTCCATCAGCTAGCAATTCTAATAGGTATGGGGTATGTTGTTACGATAACTTTACACATTTCATCCCAGACAAACATATCGACGACTATAGATTCGCTAGTTCTCTCTTGAAAGCGTTGCATTGCTAGAATTTCTTGATAGCGTTTAATCATTTTTCTAATAAGTCCAAGTGCAAGTTTTCGCAAATCTATTTTCCAATAACCATTTTCATCTAGAAGCATTCTAAATGCTGATAGGATGGGAAATACGTACATTCTAGATGGTAATTTACATTTAAGAATCTTACCATCTGGTAGATGAGTGCATTGTTTAATTGTTTTTGGTTGTTTTACATATTTAATCGTTTTAGTAATACTAAGAGAATCTATCTGCTCGGAAATTTCGTTTTGAAGAAAAAGAACATCTTGGATCAGATATGATAATTCTTTAATTCGTGGCATACGTTTATTGCTGCTAATTCCAGTTCTTGCAACATTGATAGGATGGCGTTTACTGAGATCGAGCGAACTAATCCTATAATTAGAATCGAGTAAAAGCAGAAGCGTAAATACTCTTTCTACAGAACAATATATGTCGTCATAAGTATTAGGTTCATTATCGTAAAATCGAATATATGGATATTTTTCTAAATACGGTTTGACCCAATCATATTGCCCTTGGTAATTTCTAATGGTGGATTCGGTCACTTTACCTGAAGTGTTAAGAGCGATCGCAAGGGTGCGAATCTGCTCGTCTGTAAGGTTTTGATATATTCTCAGTGTCAGGTAAACGTTATCGAGAGATGTCGTGTTTTCAAAGAAAGCTGTTCGCAGAGCGAGCAACCTATGTCCGCCATCAAGCACTCCATCGCCAAGCTTTCTACCATTGTCGCCAACTTCTGCTAAAGTCAGATTCAAGATTGTACCACTCGTTCGGTATTTGAGAACGCTTACGGCAATAGGATTTGGTATTTCAAAAGCTTCTTTTCGGGATATAGATTCGCGAATACTGTTGACAATGGATGTTGTGACGTGATTTTTGGCAGGTCGCCGTACATTAGGAACGAGTATCTCCATCCACTGATTGCCCTGTAAGTACGGCATAAAGTCAAAAGCGCGAACCTTGACCTCAAAGTATTCGGTTGCTGCTTTGGAAAAATGAGCGGCTTCAACAATCTTGAGTTGTATTGAGATCGTCATATCTGTAAATTTTTGTTCATTGCGAACAATGTTAGAACAGACAAAAACTTTTATCTTACGGAATAATACTTAAATTTGACCTTTTATTTTATACTAATGTACTGTTTTAGGAATGCAAATTCGAGTCAAGTTATTCGGTTTACCGAACTCTGGATTACGGTAAACCGAATCTGTTGGTGAAAGATGCAGTGGATATTGGGTTATTTGCAGGATATAATGTGTGCATTACAGATCAATTCAAAGAAGGAGAAAATTACACATGAGGATAAATGTATGTCGAAGGTATGTACAAAATGCTTGGTTGAGTATGTAGACGTGGATGGGAATTTCAACAAATGCAAAAAAGTAAAGAGTGGACTACATAGTTGGTGTAAGCAATGCGTAAAGCAGTACCGAAGTAAATATCATTCTGAAAATAAGAAAGAATTAAACGAAAAACGAAGAGAATATAGATCGGAAAACAAAGAAATAGTTAGGGAGCAAGAACAAAAACAGAGATCGAAAGACAGACAAAAATACAATCAAATGCGTATGAATTGGACTATAAAAAATCCAGAAAAAGTATTATTGATAAAAGCTAGAGAGCGTGTAAAATTGAAAAACTTGGAAATGGATATAACGGAAAATGACATAATAATTCCAGATCTTTGCCCCATGTTAGGGATACCTTTGATATCACACAGAGGTAAGGGTATACAGAGTGACAACTCACCATCGCTTGATAGAATAGATCCAAAACTAGGATATATAAAAGGTAATATTCATGTAATTAGCGTAAGAGCCAATAAAATAAAAAACGATGCAACGACAGAAGAACTAGGTTTGATCTACGAATACCTGAAATCGCTGGAGAAGGCAGCATAACAGAAACCCGGAGCCGTAAACTCCGGGTTTTGTTTATTTTATTAGAGCTTTCAATCGCTCTATTTCTTCACGTAACCAAGCATTTTCTAATCGCAATCTTTTCAATTCGCTAGCTTCTCCTTTACCTTCCATCATCTTGTCGAATGCCTTGTTAAATGTCGTAATGCTCATCCACTTCTGATAAGTTTTAGCGTGTTCTTCCAAGCTATGCCCCATCCATTTACTAGCAATGTCAACTGGTATTTCCAGTTCTGTTGCGCGAATAGCATAGCGATGTCGCAGGTCGTATGCAGGTTGATTGAATCCGGCTTTGTGAAATAGTTTGTTGAGCCAACTGATTTTGTATTCTAGTTTGCTAGATGAGGTTTTGATACGAAATACATTCTTAAGATCGAATCGTTCAACCCATTCTGGATGCAACGGATAAACTTCTCTCTCTCCTGTTTTAGTGTCTTCTGGTACATAAAGAATATGTCTCTTATTAGATGGATCTGTGAACTGAGCAAGTTCGCCATCTGTTAATTGAAACAGTTCGGATGGGCGCAATCCATAAGTGGCAATCATACCAAACGACCAACCGACATCTGGAGCCATATTGTCAAACGTAGCTTCAATATAACCATCAGTCGGAAGCGATCGTTTATTTGGTTTGTATCTGCATTTGAACTTTTTCCAATCTATTTCATCCTTAATTCCAATATGATCTGCTAGACATTTTACGACACGAATGAGGTCATGTCTTGGTTTGCTATTTGGTTGTGTTTTTTCTATCCATTTGAAGATATTCGTCTCTGTTAGTAAGTCGTCGTCTGGAATCTTTAGAAAAATATCAGAGTAACTTTTTTCCCAAGTATTGAGAGTTTTGCGAGTTTTTTCACGAGACAACCAGTAACTATTTTCAAATTCAATTTTGAGAATGCTAGCTGGCTTTGGTTTGGATGCTTCCGATTTTTTCTCTTGAAATTCGGGAAGCAAGCTCCACCATTCCTTACCACCAGCATTGAGATAACTATCTATTTCACGACACTTTATTTCAGCTTCAGCGACTCCAGATAGCGTCGCATCTGTAAAAGGTATCCAATAACGTTTAGTAGGCGTTTCACCATCATCGGGCATTGTAGGTAGCGTTCCACGAATGTAAATTCGTTTTGTCTTTCTATCAACCAATGCTCTTGATTTACCGTTGATATTCAGACGTTCGTTTGTGGCAATAATTGCCGTATCAACCAACACCAGTATGTTTTGCTGACTCATGCGAGATTCTTCCCCAACGTAACCGCGATTGACCATATTTTTCTACACTTTTTTCTACAATCGATTTATTTTGATGTCATCAGTGTATGTACTGAAAGACTTGCAAGTCCTATTATAGCATAAGTCAGACAGATTGCTAATCTGTTGGGGCGTTTTGGCGCTCCCGAGGGTTCGAATCCCTCCCTCTCCGTTGTTTCAGTGATTAATGAAGACTGATGAGAAGCTATTTTTATCAAAATCTTCATCAATTTTGCATTTGGAGAGTAAATTTATTAAGTAATTAACTGTTGTATTAATTGTATAAATTTTATCATATTTTTCATCAGTACATTCAAGTTGGTTTTTTTATAAATCTGTCTTTGGAGTAATGCAAATAAATGCTATGTTTATGTCTTCTTTCAAGTTATTGGACAAATTTATCAGATAACTTTCAGGATATTAGCTAATAAAAAGCTTGGTTATAAGCCTAGCTTCAATATTGTTCATTTTGCTAGTGTGCTACCAGTGTGCTACTCAGACTTTTTGGTAAGCCTCTAATTGCGCTTTTAACTTTGTAATCTCTTCTTTTAACCAGGCATTCTCTAACCTTAGCTTTTCAACTTCTGTACTACTTCTCTCAACGCAAGAAACTCCGGCACAACTGATTAGTGGTCACTGATTACTGGTCACTGTTATTATTTATCTTCTGGAGCCAATATAAGAGTTGAACTCACCTAATAGGGTAGTACATTACATAATATTTTGATGAGTTAAGCTCAGTCTAGCTCCCCGACTTCTTGAAGAAGTTGGGGAGCTGAATAAATTTGAGCAAGCTTACCCATTAGAACTTATACGACAGGGTACTACTCAAAACTTCATCTTATATTTAAGCTCTTAATAAAGAAGAGAGGAGTGAAATTGACTGTATGCAAAGAACGAGCACAGCCTTAGTCTTAGCTTTAATAACAACAGGAATTGGTTTCCTGACAGCAGCGTGTGACACCCAAGCCCCTAATACCCCAACAACTAGTAGTGGTAACACAACACCCGGAAGCTCAAATACAACTGCTAGCGGTAGCGGGTTAAAAATTGGTTCCTTACTTCCGGCAACTGGAGATTTGGCTTCCATCGGACAGCAAATGATACCCGCCGTTCCCTTTCTTGTGGAAACTGTTAATGCCTGTGGCGGTGTCAATGGTCAACCCGTAACATTAATTCAGGTAGACGACCAAACCGATCCTAAAGCAGGTGCAGCTGGTATGACAAAACTAGCGACTGTGGATAAGGTAGCAGGTGTGGTAGGTTCCTTTGCTAGTAGTGTTTCTACCGCAGCTGTGTCAATTGCCGCACAAAACAAAGTCATGCTCATTTCTCCCGGTAGCACAAGCCCCGTATTTACCGAACAAGCAAAAAAAGGAGATTTTAAAGGCTTTTGGGCGCGTACCGTTCCACCTGATAGCTATCAAGGTCCAGCCCTTGCAACATTAGCAAATAAAAGAGGTTACAAGCGAGTTTCTACCCTTGTAATTAATAATGATTACGGTGTTGGTTTTGAACAAGCATTTGTAAAAGCTTTTGAAAAATTAGGGGGAACTGTTGTAAATAAAAGCAACCCAGTTCGCTACGACCCCAAATCAACTACCTTTGAGAGTGAAGCTGCAGCAGCTTTCGGAGGTAAACCGGATGCAGTTCTGGGAGTTTTTTACGTAGAAACAGGAAGCTTGCTTTTAAAATCAGCATACCAACAAGGATTGCTACAGGGGGTTCAGGTGATGCTGACTGATGGTATGAAGTCAGACGAATTTCCCCAACAAGTTGGCAAAACAAATGATGGAAAGTATATTGTCACTGGAGTTATTGGTACGGTACCGGGTTCTGATGGGAAAGCATTAGATTTTCTTACCAAACTTTGGCAATCGAAAAAAGGGAGTTCGCCAGGAGAATTCGCTCCCCAATCATGGGATGCAACTGCTTTACTAGTACTAGCGGCACAAGCTGCTAAGGAGAACACCGGTACGGGTATAGCAAATAAAATCCGTGAGGTCTCTAATGCTCCGGGTGTAGAAGTCACCGATGTTTGCGAGGGATTGAAGTTACTGAAAGAAGGGAAAGATATTAATTACCAAGGAGCGAGTGGCAACGTTGATGTTGATGAAAACGGTGATGTCATCGGTATCTACAATGTCTGGAGTGTTGAAGCTGACGGTAAACTTAAAACAATCGATAAAGTGAGTCCAAAGTGACACCATTTTGGATTTTGGATTTACCCCACCTTAGCCCAGAGCTTGGAAAGGGGAGGGAACTTAATTTCTTGTTTTCCCCAATCCATCGGCTACGGTGTACACACATTTTTGGAGATCCCCCTAAATCCCCCTTAAAAAGGGGGACTTTAAGGATTTTTCCCCCCTTAAAAAGGGGGACTTTAAGGATTTTTCCCCCTTTTTAAGGGGAGCCAGCGCTCTGGTGGAGGGTCAGCCCGACCTCACAGCGACTGGCGTGGGCTGGGGGGGATCGAGATGGGAGTAAATTCGACTTGTTTTGCCTTCTTTAACGGCCAAAGAGACTGCCGAAGTTATAACCAATACCAATTGCCAAACCAACATCCGTATCATCAAAAAAGGCTGCATTAATAGCGGCTGTTGCTGTAAACCGAGATGATATTGGTACGTCAATACCACCTGTTAGCAAGAAAGCAACGTCGGCATCATCACTAGTTTCAATAGCAACACCAGCCCCAACATAAGGCGCAATAGGCAATGGTTCGGAGAAAGGATCTACCGAACTGAATGAAAAGTCATAAGTTACGGGAATGAGAATAGCTGTATCATCTCCTATCACGGCTGACGGACGTGCAGATAACACACGTGTCAGTCCGATTTTACTAAGAACCATAAAGTTACCATCTCCCAAAGCAGAGTCACCACCTAAACCGATGTTTCCTCCTATTCCGATATAGCTCGATCCACCGCGAGTTCTTCGCCCTGGATCGACAGTCGTAATATCGGATTGTGCTACTTTAGAGGTAGATGGCTTAACCTGAGTTTGTGTTTCTTGTGGAGTAACAAGCGCTGCAGATGATGTAGCTGTCGTTCCTGGAACAGGTGTAACTACTACATTATTAGAAGTTTCCTGTTGTGTATTGTTTTGTATTGGTTGTATCGAATCAACCATGGCAGCAGATGCCATGGTATTTTCGGAAACAGAAGATTTCTCTATAGATGGAGTAAAGACATTAGGGTAGAAGTTTTCTACTTCAATAGTTGTTACTTGGGGAGACGCTTCAGTTCCAGAAGATGAGGTTAACTGCTGGCTGCTTGTATTTTCTGCTACTTGAGCAAAAGCAGGTACACTGACACCTAAAACCGCCACCGCTGATATGCTCAGCACGCGAAAAGCATTTTTACGCAAAAAAATAGTGTTCACAATCACTCCTCAAAAAATATTGCCTGAATAATTAAGTTGCTATATCTTTTGTCAACTCTTGGCAATATTCACCATTTAACACTAAAAAAATCATTCCATCATCCTCTGTGGGATCAGACTGTGCAAAAATTTGAGTTCTAACTTATTCATCAATTTGCCAAGAGTCTTTGGTTACATTCTCATCCAAAATTCTCCGAGGTTTTACGATGGTGATGATTCTGCCTAAAAGAGGAACTTCTGGGGATGTGTCAAACCACTGAAAATCTAATTCTCCAGAATTGTCTACCACAAAATAACTGTTAGCGTTCCACTCTCGTTGAGCACGATCTATAACGACCAACACTGATTCCGTTGGATTTTGTGTCTGGTTGGGAAATTTTCCGCTCTTACACAAGATAACCACTGGATCTTCTGCACTTAGCAAGACTTGCCACCCAGGTAAAGGAACCCACGCTTGCTCTCCAGCAAACTTGACCATGCGAAATGGTTCTATCTCCTCAATTATAGGTACTGCTTGTAGCTCTCTTTGCGTCAGTGGTAACTCGCCAACTACTGGTATAATACGGCATAAGTCACCTTCTGATTCCAATCGATAAAACGGTAGAGAAGGGGCAGGGCGATTGGGAACTACGGTAAAATCAGTGAGTAATTGTTCGATTTGTCTCCTTGCTGTTTGGGAGTGAGCAAAGCGTAAGCCTTTGGCAATTAAGCGGGAACGTTCTTGTAAGTCGGAGTTTTGACGGGCTAACTTCCACGCTTGATAGGCAACGGCATCACCGGGATGATTCTCAAATCCTTCTGGTAGAGTACGAAAGCGGGAAAACTCTTTGATTGCCTTGGCAATTTCTTTGGCTCCATCAGCGTCAATTTTATTTTGGAAGGCGAGTTCGGCTGCTGCGGTTCTTTCTTCTTGTGTTAGCAAGCGAAATTCGTACAAAATATCGCTACCTCTGGTGGAGTAATACGATCGCACTTCTGCCGATGTATTTGCTTTTTCTATAGAATTGTAAACTTGTGCGCCAACAATCACTTGATTTTGTTGTATTGGTTCAAATCCAGTCGCTTCAAAAATTTCTTGGGGATTGTAACCAAGTTTTTGCAGTTGGGCGATCGCAATTCCCCATTCCACCCAGTTACCTTGCTTTTGTCTGAGTTTTCTCAGCAACTCTGGTGCGACATCGTTGTTATTTGGCTCTTGAATATTGAGTGGTAAATCAGTCATAAATGTCTCAGCAAGCTTTCAGAGGGGAAGATATGGTGAACTACCCCAACGAGCTCTTGCGCTTGAAGTTGGGGCTTCTGAATAAAATTTACAAGAAGACAGGCAGGGGGCATAAGGGAGAAGGAAAGATTAAATTACAATTAACAAGCCTTAACATTACGTAAATTTACGTATATAAAAATTTGAAATTATCTACAATTTTTATTGTTGTTTTTGTCAAAAATGAGTATAACCAGTTCATAGTACGATAAAAAACTACTTATGACTTAGATTGTGTTAAGTTTTAAGCTCGCTAAGTACGAAATATAACAAAAAATCAAGATTAAAAGGAACCCTTTTATGAATAATCCCCTTCCCGAATTAGACCAAATCCGCCGTCAGCTCGGAAATGTGGAAAGCCGCAAAAAGGCAAAAATGTTAGTTGTGGATGACGAACCCGATAATCTCGATTTGCTTTATCGCACTTTCCGCCGAGACTTCCAAGTTCTGAAAGCAGACAGTGGGGTGAATGCGTTGCAAGTGTTGGCATCAGAAGGAGAAGTCGCCGTTATTATATCCGACCAAAGGATGCCAGAAATGAAAGGAACAGAGTTCCTCAGCAAGACCGTTCCTCAATTTCCCGACACAGTTAGAATTATTCTTACAGGCTTTACTGATATTGAAGATTTAGTCGAGGCAATCAACGCTGGGCAAGTTTATAAGTACATTACCAAGCCCTGGGACCCCATTGAACTGAAGGCAGTGGTACAGAGAGCGGTAGAAACCTATGAATTACTAAAGCAACGGACTGAAGAATTGAGACGCGCCAATGCTCAAATGGGATTACTGGCTGTTCTCGTACAAGTGACTCAACAAGCTTCTAACCTAGACGCAACCCTCGATCCTATTGCCAAAGCCTTTGGTGAAAGTTTTTCAGCAGATGGATGTATTTTGCAGCTTGTAGAAGGCAATGCTTTAGTTTTCAAGCAAGGGACTTACAGTGTTTTTGGCACAGTAGAAAATTGGCTCGCTCGAGATCCGCTCACAACAGAAGCTATTGCCAGTCAGCAACTACAAGTTTCAGTCAATGTACCCAACGATCGCAAGCTAGCTCGTGTTTCTCACTATGAGTCTAACAGCATCCAAGCCCACTTGATTATTCCTATAACTTTCCGCGAAGAAGTTTTAGCAGTGCTGTCTCTACAGTGGAAACAACCTTGTACTTTACGTGAAGACGAACTGAAACTCATTCATCTATCAGCACAATTAGTTGCGATCGCACTGACTAGCACTCGTTACTATCAGCCAACTAAGTAACCCAGAGTGTCGGGAATTCCATGAGATAAATTATCCCATATTGTAGAACGGGCAGGGATGCCCGTTCTCTATGAGGATGTTAAATTTTATTCCCAAATTTGTTGCATATTAAGTACAAAACCAGGTAAAACATTTTCTCCTGAGAGAGTTTGAGGTGATTTTAAAACTTCCACACCTATATCTATTATACGGAACAGCCATAACGTCCTGTTAATTTTCACTTTTTTAATGACCTTTCCGAAATCCCGTGCTACCATGATGTAGATAGTATCGAATTTCAATACGCCTCGGATAGCTGAAATGAAGTAGTCGCAAAAACCTTTGCCCAAAAGCAACAGAAACTGACAAAAGAATTTTTTGACTTTAAGCAATGTCTCACCTTATGTGGGGCAGATCCCTCGTCTCAAAAGCATAGGGAAATACCTCTTGTGAGACGAAAGCATAGGGAAATACCTCTTGTGGGACGGGCGTCTCGCCCGTCATCTCCTGTAGACATATGCGCTACACAGTTTTATCGAGGTTTGAAAAGAATGCAGAAAAAATCAATATTGTTTGCAGAGAACTTGGGCTATGAACTTAGCGCAACCAAGACTTTATTTCAAGGCGTTCATCTCAGCATTGCAGAGAACGATCGCATTGCTTTGATTGGCGCTAACGGGATAGGAAAATCGACTCTTTTAAAAATTTTAGCTGGTCAACTCAATCCCACAACAGGTTCTATTAGGCGTCAAAGCACAATATACTACTTACCGCAAACCAGTACCATTAGACAAGAAATCAAAGCAGACACGGTTCTCGAGCTTCTCAGTTCTGTTTCTGAGGAATGGTGGAATATCGAAGCAATTCTGGAAACACAATTCAATACTAGACTTGACTTATCCTTACCACTTTTTAATCTCAGTGGTGGCGAACTCACAAAACTATTCTTGGCTATTGGTTTAGCGCAACAACCAAAAGTCTTACTATTAGATGAACCGACTAACCACATGGATTTAATGGCGTTAGAAAGTTTAAAAGATTTTCTCAATAATTTTGAAGGAGCGTTTGTCATTGTTTCCCACAAACCATTTTTTCTAGACCAAGTGACAGATACAACTTGGGAACTCACATCAAATAGAATCAAAGTTTATGGAGGTCATTTTTCTTTATACCGAGAACAAAAAGAAACAGAGTTAGAAGCAGCATTGCGATCGCATGAAGTTGCTAGAAAAGAACTCAAACGTGCAAAAGCTTCAGCATTAAAGGAACAACAAAGAGCAGATCAATCTCGCAAAAGAGGTGAGCAACTAGCAAATAGCGGTAGCATTCCTAGAATTGTGGCTGGAGCCATGAAACGAAAAGCAGAAGTGTCAGCAGGAATTGCAAAACAAAAACATGAAGCTCTTGTTGAGAAAGCAACACAGAAATTAACAGAAACAAAAGTCAGAACAACAAAGGCTACTAGTATTCAATTAGAAGAAAGAAGCCAAAAACGGAGAAATCTTATCGAGATTCAAGGTGCAGACCTTTGGGTAGAAGAACGCCTGCTGATTGAAAACATTCAGCTTCATATTTCCTCAAGCGATCGCATAGCTATAGCTGGTGCAAATGGCTCTGGAAAATCAAGTTTGGCAAAAGCTATTTTAGCAACAAATCGAACGGATAAATTATCTCTAAAATCTGGAGATAACTCATCTACTAAACTCGCTTTAACATCCACGACTAAAGCTGTGTATCTCGACCAAACTTATGAAATAGTTAATCGCAAGCAAACACTTCTCGAAAATATGCAAGCTGCTAATCCGAATCTAAGTTATCAGCTTTTGCGCCAACAGTTGGGACACTTCCTATTTAAATATGATGATGTCAATAAACCAGCATCGGTGTTGAGTGGGGGCGAATTAGCAAGGTTAGCGATCGCAATTATCAGTATTTCCGAAATCGATTTACTGATTCTTGACGAGCCAACAAACAATTTGGATATCGAAACTGTCAATCAAATGATAGAAGGTATCAATGAATATCAAGGTGCGCTTTGGGTGATTTCCCACGATTTGGATTTCTTAAGCCGCATTGATATTAACCAAGCTTACAAGCTGAGCGAGCAAACCCTGCAAAGAACTGCATACCTACCTAGCGAACCCGAACAATACTATCAAGAGTGCTTGTTAGCTATGTAGCTGCCCTAAGCGTCTACGAGCTTCCTGCTTGATAGCCTCAATATCGCTATACTGCCCAGACCCACTTTCAATGCCCTCCTGCCAAAGGCGACGCAATTCGTCAATATTCTGTAACTGAAGCAAGCGCTTTTGCTTCCAGTCACGTAGTGCTTCGCGGATTACTTCGCTACTGCTAGCATATTCACCTGATTCTACGGCATAGCGTACAAAAGCCGCCATTTCTGGTGTCAAGGCAACACTGATTTTTTCAACGTTTGGCATAACTTTTTTTCGTCTTTTACTCTAAAGTAGTAAAGATTGCTACCAAGTCACAATAAAAATTAGACTGCGTTGCAGGTCGTGGCTCAATAAGCTAATTCTTTAGCTTACACAGGCTTAGTAAACATACTAAAAATGTAAATTTTTGTACACAAAAAAGGGAGGTATATTAAAGCTAAAAGCTCTATTCTCCAGTTTTAATGTACCTTAGAGTTAGGATGTTAACTGTCATCTTTATACCTAATTTTGCAAACATAGGAGGTGATAAAAGTTGAAAAAAGTACAACATCACATCGTCACTATTTGGAAACACCAATTAAATAAACTTTGGTTTCGTGTAGTTATTGCTTTTACGATCGCTTATACCGTTATGGTAATAGCTAGTTTTATAGATAAATGGTCTAACGACCAAGAATTGTGCCACATTCAAGAACCTTTACAGAATTGTTATTTTAGACAAATAATCTCTATATTTGCACCAAGTAACATTGAAGGCTTTAGTATATTAACAGTATCAATTTTATATATTTTAGAGAGCCATGAGCGTCGAGAAAAGAGAATATATGAGGCGTGGCAAGTTGTTGATAATGCAGCAGCTGCAAAAGTTTCTACTAGCTACGCAAGAATTAGAGCACTAGAAGAGTTGAATAAATACCGAGTTTCTCTAAAAGGAATTGATGTTCCTGGTGCTAATTTAAGTGAAATCAATCTAAGAAATGCCGATCTAAAAGAAGTTGATTTTAATGATTGCATCTTTAGTAATGCTGACCTTAGCAATACCGATTTGAATGGTGCTAACCTCAGTGATGCTCATCTCATCTCCGCCAATCTCAGCAGTGCCAATCTCTTTTTTGCGACCTTAAGTGAAGCTAATTTGAGCGATGCCAATTTAAATCACGCCATACTTTTCTTTGCTGACCTCAACAATGCCGACCTTAGTAATGCTAATCTGAGCAGTGCCAATCTTAACAGTTCTATTCTTAATAATGCCATCCTATTTTCAGCAGACCTCCGAAATGCCGAACTTTGGAGTGCTAACCTGAGTAATGCCGATTTGAGCGATGCTAACTTGAGCGGTGCTAATCTTAAAGGTGCTAACTTGAGTGGTGCTAACCTAAGCGGTGCTAATCTTCAAGGAGCTAATTTGAGCAGTGCTGATTTCAGAGGTGCTAAAGGTCTTAAGGCTGAGCAAATCAAATCCACCAAAAATTGGGAAGAGGCACTGTTTGATTAATCTTTGAAAAAATTTTAGAGGATGTTTGTGAAGTCTCAATTCATACTTGCCAAAGCGAATAGAATTCGCACGGCAGGTGCTACAACGGGGGGCTTTGGAGTCCCCTCTGGGGTTGGGGGGAGACCCCCGCAACGCACTGCCTCGGCTATACAGCCAAAACCCACCTACGTGGGTTTAAATCCTTTGATTCCTTGGAGATTCTTTATAGCGGTTCTCATCCGAATAAGGTACAGTTTTATCCGCGTGCTTTGCTGTGCATCTGCGGTTCCATAACTCTTTTATCTATTGCATCCAAGTGAGAACCGCTATATTAGTCCGCGCAGGCGGACTTAGTTTGTATAGTAGCGAATTATATTCGCCCAGAACTTCTAAAACATCCAGTTAAACTTCTTCAATCCAAAATCCACGCATCCAAAACCGTATTACCTCAATCCCAGCCAATCTTTCATCTCTTGAACGACCCAAAGACATTCTGGTTCGCCAGTTTTAAAATCAAAATCTCCAAATTTATATTTATCTTCTCCTGCTGCAATAATAATCTTCATGATTTCTGAAGAATTTTCTCCTCCCTTGGATTGATAAATATAAACATAAACATTGTGTATGTCGAGTGTTTTCCCTTGTAGTTGTCGATAGCGCTTACCAAATATGCTCCATGTAATTGCAAAGGAATCTCTTTGAATATTAATGTTGGTTTCCGTCAAAGGAGCAATCAGGTAACCTAATGAAAGAGATGAACCAACTAACCAAACTAATACTGATAAACCAGATCCAATACCAAACAAGCCAGCAATAAATAAACTAGCAAACAAAGAAGATGCCACAAATCCAAGTATTAAACCTACAAAATCTAAAACTCTCAACCCTCTTTTGGGAAGTTTGATGTTGAGTTGGTGTAAAGATTTCTTAATCTGAATTCGGCTGTTTTGTGGTTTATGAACTGGGAGGTAAGTTTTGGGGTTTTGAGGTGTATCGAGTGCTTGTAAAGCTTGACGAGCCGTGCTAAATCGCTCTTCTACATCGGGGTCTGTCAAAGTTTCAATCCATTTTATCAAATAGGGGTCTATAGTGACGCGATCGCTAAACTGAATCCGCATCTTTCGTTGTGGTAAATCGGCTGGTGGGACTCCTGTCAGTAAATGAATTAAACTAGCTCCTAAAGCGTAAAGATCGCTTGCTGGAACGGCTCGACCGCCAAATTGTTCCATTGGTGCATAACCGTAAGTCCCTATTACGGTAAAAGTGGCTCGTTCAGAGATGGATCGATCTTGTACTGCACCAAAGTCAACGAGATAAACTCGCTTGTCTTCTCCCAGAATTAAATTACTGGGTTTGATGTCTCTGTGAAGCACAGATGGGTTGATTTCGTGCAAATATATCAAAATATTTAAGATTTCTGTGGCAATGTGACGAATTTGCTTTTCCGAAAATTTCTGCCTTCGATTTAGCAACTCTCTTAGGGAAGAACCGGGTATGTAATCTTGAACTAGACCAAACCATAGAATGCGATCGTCTATGGAAAAATAATCTCGATATTTGGGAATTCGAGGATGGTCTAACTGTTTGAGAATCTCAGCTTCTCGCTCAAAGAGTCTCAGGCTTTCCCACTGCACTTGGTCGCCAAAGGTTAGCAGTTTCACAATGACATTTTCCCTAGGCTGTGTTGTTAAATCTTCTGCTAGCCAAGTTTGACGCCCAGCATTTTGCCCTAAATTTTCTTTGAGTTGATAGCGAGTTTGTAATATCTGTCCTACTTCTAGCATCGCCAATTCCTCTAAACAAAGTCAAGTGAGCCTCAACTCCTCACTTATGGCAGATGCGGCTCGCTATCCCATATATCTTTTATACCTTTCCAATTAAACATTCTGCCTTCTGCCTTCTGCCTTCTGCCTTCTTTTTCCAAAAGTCCAGTACTCAAGCAGAAGCACCAGGGTAAGCGAGCAAGTTATAATTCTTTAGCGAACGATCGTAACAAAAATTTATGAGTAACCCTCTAGTACAGGCTTTTTTTGTTGGAAGAGCAGTTGCTGAAGTCCTCAGCGAAAAATTGGAGTTTGCCGTTACTGACGCTTTAAGCGAACTTGGTAAGTGGGATGCCGAACTCCGGGAGCAAATGCGCGAGTTTACAGAAGAAGTCACAGAACGTGCAAACCGGGCATCTGCTGCGGCAGGTGCTGCTTCTACTTCTTCAGTTTACTCTGGAACTACTACGTCGGCTCCTGTTGATACACAAGCTACTATCGATGACTTACGAGCAGAAATTGCCACACTGCGAACTGAGTTACAGCGATATCGCAATCAAAGTAGTGCTAATCAGTGACCAGTGACCAGTGACCAGTGACCAGTGACCAGTGACCAGTGACCAGTGACAAATGACTAGTGACCAGCGGTAAGCAAAAGATATGGAAAAAGGTTATTCGGATAAGGCATACCGTTGGAATCGGGAAAATTACTCTCGCAGACGGCGCTTTGTGGATATTTGGTCTTTTGTCTTGACTTTGATGTTCAAGCTTTGGCGTTACAACAAGTCTTGGAGTTATCCTGGTGGTGTGACGGAAGCTAAGAAAACCGCAAGGCGAAAGGCTCAAGCAGTATGGATTCGCAATACTCTTTTGGATTTGGGACCAACTTTTATCAAGGTTGGGCAACTTTTTTCTACTCGTTCTGATATATTCCCTGTTGAATATGTTGAAGAATTATCTAAGCTCCAAGATAGAGTACCTGCTTTTAGTTACGAACAGGTAGAGGCGATTATCGAGCAGGAGATGGGTAAGAAAATTCCTGACCTCTTTCAGAATTTTGAGCCAATTCCTCTCGCTGCTGCTAGCTTGGGTCAAGTCCACAAAGCTACCCTACATTCGGGGGAAGCAGTTGTTGTTAAAGTGCAGCGACCGGGGCTTAAGAAGTTATTTGAAATAGATTTACAAATTCTTAGGGGAATCGCACGTTATTTTCAAAACCATCCCGACTGGGGGCGAGGTCGCGATTGGATGGGGATTTATGAGGAGTGTTGTCGCATTCTTTGGGAAGAAATTGATTATCTTAACGAAGGTCGCAATGCCGATACTTTTCGTCGTAATTTCCGCGATATTGAATGGGTAAAGGTACCGCGAGTTTACTGGCGTTATACCTCGTCTCGTGTCGTGACTTTAGAATATCTTCCAGGTATCAAAATTAGTCAGTATGAGGCTATTGAGGCAGCTGGTTTGGATAGGAAGGAAATCGCCCGTCACGGTGCGGAAGCTTACTTACATCAACTGCTGAACAACGGATTCTTTCATGCAGATCCTCATCCAGGGAATATTGCTGTCAGCCCAGTAGGCGCTCTTATTTTCTATGATTTTGGGATGATGGGGCGTATAAAAAGTAATATACGTGAAGGGTTGATGGAAACGCTGTTTGGTATTGCCTCAAAAGATGGCTCGCGCGTTGTTAAATCTCTCATAGATTTGGGTGCTCTTGCTCCTGTAGATGATATGGGACCAGTGCGGCGTTCTGTCCAGTATATGCTGGACAATTTTATGGATAAGCCCTTTGAAAATCAATCAGTGGCGGCTATTAGTGACGATTTGTACGAAATAGCATATAATCAGCCATTTAGATTTCCTGCTACTTTCACTTTCGTCATGCGAGCTTTTTCGACTCTCGAAGGTGTGGGTAAAGGGTTAGATCCTGAATTTAACTTTATGGAAGTAGCAAAACCTTATGCAATGCAGCTTATGACTGATATGAATGGCACAGAAGGCAATAGTTTTCTCAATGAATTGAGTCGCCAAGCAGTTCAAGTCAGCAGTACAGCACTAGGGCTACCGCGCCGACTCGAAGATACACTAGAAAAACTAGAGCGGGGCGATCTACGAGTGCGAGTAAGGTCTCTAGAAACCGAAAGATTGCTGCGCCGACAAACAAATGTTCAACTGGGAATGACTTATGCTGTTATTGTGAGTGGTTTTACCCTTTCAGCTGCTGTTCTATTGTTGAAAGACTATATCTGGTTGGCTGCGCTTGCTGGTTTAATCGCGGCGGCTGTTTCGTGGCTGTTAATTCGACTGCTCATGCGTCTCGACCGCTATGACCGTATGTATTAATAAATTTTGTAGAAACTATATGAAAATTAACTCTACTGGGAAAAGTGACCCAGGGCTTATTCGTTCTAATAACCAAGATGCTTACTACATTGACCCGGAAGAACGCTTTTTTATAGTCGCTGATGGTATGGGCGGTCATGCTGGAGGCGAGCAAGCAAGTCGTATTGCTACACAAGAAATTCAAACTTATTTAACAGAAAATTGGAATGCTTCTAAATCTTCCGAACAATTATTAGAAGAAGCTTTGCTCAAAGCCAATGAAGCAATTTTGCTCGACCAGCAAAATTACCCAGAACGGGCTGATATGGGAACAACTGTTGTCGCCATCATGTTTCGCGATCGCGAATCACCTTTGTGCGCTCATGTTGGGGATTCCCGGCTGTACCGTTTGCGTAACTCTCAACTCGAACAAATCACTGAAGATCATACCTGGGTAGCACGCGCTCTGAAAATGGGCGATATCACCTCAGATGAAGCTAGAATTCATCCCTTCCGTCACGTGTTATCTCGCTGTTTGGGACGTGAAGATTTACATCAAGTTGATATCAAGCCAGTAGATGTTAAAGCAGGCGATCGCCTTTTATTATGCAGCGACGGACTTACAGAAGAACTTGCCGATCAAACGATTAGTTCTTTCCTTCAAGAAAATTCAGGGGGAGATAAAGCAGCTTATTCCCTCATTGAATCAGCTAAAGAACAAGGCGGACACGACAATATCACCGTTGTCATCGTGACTGTTGAGTGATTGGCGATTGGCGATTGGCGATTGGCGATTGGGAATTGGGCATTGAGCATTGAGAATGGAACTTTCTTAATTCCCAGTCCCCAATCATTGGTCACTGGTCACTGGTCACTGGTCACTGGTCACTGGTCACTGATTTTGTTCAGCTTGAGCATTTTTCTGGGTTACAACTTGATACATATATTGTTAAGCCTCCGTAGCTAGCGACTTCGGAGGCTTTGTTTAGAATGTTTCAGTGTAATTGACATCTTGCACCTAATAAGGTAGGGCGCATATAATTCTGATTTACTACCTCTTGCATCTCTTGTAACCCAAACAAGGGATTCACAGGCAGTCGGGAAGACAAAACGAGAGCGATCGAGTCTTTCCATAGGACTTTACGAGTGTTGGTTTTTGTTTTTCCCGATCTAAGTACCCGAAATTCGCTTTAGCGGACTTGAGGTCTATATCAGTAGAATGAGCTGCAAGAAAATCAAACTGAAAAATTACCCATTAGGATGTGGGCAATTCGTCAAACAGTTGTTATCTTTCGTAATATGTAAGAAGAACAATTGTATGCCTAGTCAGAGTCACTCCCAGCATAACTCTGGTTTTTCTGACTCTATCAATTTACGTAACCTCTTAGGAGATATCTTATGAATCAACCAATCGAATTGACTTTAGAACAACAATTCAGTATTCATTCTTTTGCTAGTCAAGTTCAAAACATGAGCCACGACCAGGCAAAAGACTTTTTAGTCAAACTCTACGAGCAAATGGTAGTTCGTGAAGCTACCTACAAAGAGCTTATCAAGCACCAATGGGGACTAGATTCTGGTTCCACTTGGGCATAGATTTGTGATGTCGCAGTGGGCGACCTCCTTCTCTTGCTCTATTCCAAGGAGGAAAGGAGCTGGGGATGCAGGGGCGTCAACTCCGAGGAAAAACTCAAACTTACGAGAGCTTTTATAACGGGTCATTGGCCTAAAAAAATAATTGTCTGCTTTACTACTCAAGCAGTCGTATATTCCTATGAAGTTAATAGCTGTGCGGAGCGTCTACTAAATTTCAGCCCGAGAGGCTAGGGCGACAAATTGAATTGCCATTGGTTTTCCCAAGCGGCACTCTAAGCATCTATAACCGTTCGCACAGCCTCTAGTCTACTCAAATTCCACACCCGGTAACTTATCTATTTATATTTCTTATAACTTTCTGCAGCATCTTGTATAGAGGTTTTTAACAATTTGTAATATAAACCATCAAGATTGCTGAAGAACTTACAAAGAACAACTAAGTAGTATATTTCTCTCAACCGGAAAGGTCAAACGGAGAATCTGTATCAATCGCTTGTATTTTCGCCAAAATCTGAGGTTTTATCTTCTCGTACTCAACTTTTAGCAAACTTTTACTAACTTGCGGGTCGGTAGTAGATATCAAGGTTTCGCTAATCTTAACCCAATCTTGTAACCTATGGCGTTGAGCGGACGCAATGCTAGAAAGGAGTACGTGAGCGCAGCGGTTAGGTGCTTCTCTAGAAAAGAATAACAGGCGATACGAGCCTGTTTGCCCGAGTAAGTAAGTTACTTCTTGCCCAAAAGTGGTTTTTAAGTCTAAGTAGTACGGCAACCACTTTGAACCTTGCTTGCGATTGTATATGAGAGTAATCCATAACAACATGGGGTGAGGAGCCGTGATAAAAAGAAATTGGTTGTAGCGCGTACAAACTAGACGCTTCAAAATTTCTTGTTGTGGTAGCATTACCCATAAAGCAGGAATGACTTCTCCTTCAGGGCTTCGGATTAGCTTTGGAAAAACAATATCAGCAATAGGTTTATTAGCAGGCCATGAAGCTTGTTGTGCTATTTCATCAGTTAGCATAGAGGGCAAAAGAACTGGTGTCCTTTGCTCTGAGCCTGTTTTTACTGTAGAGGTATTAGTAACTGTATTGGAAAAAATATCGCTTTCTGTTTGCGGTAAGACTTTACGAATGCCGTAGCTTTGTTCTAATGAGACTAAAACTTTTAGAATTTCATCAATATTTTGCGGGCGCGAACTTGGCGATTTAGCCAAACAACTTAAGACTAAATTTTCCACTTCAGTTGGTACTTGTCGTGTAGGAACAACCTCCGAGATAGGACGCGGAATTTGCTTATGATGTAATTTATACCAAGCGCCGAATGAGTGGCTGACAGCGACAAGTGGTAATTTACCAGCAAGCATTTCATACATCATTACACCCAAACTATAGATATCAGAACGGTTGTCTAATTCCTTACCATCCATTTGTTCGGGTGAAGAATAAGCCAGAGTTCCTAAATAATAGTTAGTATAATTAGCATCAGACATAAGGAGTTTGGCAATACCAAAATCCAACACTTTCACAAGTTCGCCAAAACTAGCATCTTGAATAACTAGCATATTACTTGGCTTAATATCGCGGTGAATAATTGGACAAATTTTGCCATCAACCGGGATACCACTGTGAGCGCAGTGTAAACCCAAACAAATTTGGCGTGCAATACTGAAAAATCTTGGTAAAGATAACTGTTGCTTGCGGATGATGTGACTGAGGTTTGTTCCTTGTAAGTATTCCATAACATAGAATGGAGTACCATTCTCGTCTACGCCATAGTCCATAACGCGGACAATGTGGATACTTTTTTGACCTAGTAAAGCACAGGTTTTTGCTTCTCTTTCAAAGCGTTCCAGCACCCGCATTTTTTGGTTTTGAATTGATAGGGCAAGAAATTTAACAGCAACAGGAACACCACCCAACAAAACGTCCTTAGCACGATAAACTCTACCCATGGCTCCGGTACCGATAATGTCCTGAAGCTCATAGCGTTTGCTGAGTAAACGACCAGTGTTGGGGTCTGACATACAAAATTCGACTCCAATATCAAATAATCTTAGGAAATTTCTGCTTTATACACACCTCCGGAAATTCAAGAGGAGTATTTACCTGGAGTAATACTAAATCCACTTTTACAACCCCTTTTGCTCTAACGATTAGAAATCGCTGCTATACAAACGAAGTCCGCCTGCGCGGACTGAATTATAAAGGGGTACAAGATGTGGATTTGGTAATTGTCAACGAAACCGGATCGATATGTCCGGTCTTTCTGAGGCATCCAGTACTGTAGTTACTATTTATATTTCCCAATTTTTACTCGTTAAATAACATATGACCAGTGACCAGTGACCAGTGACCATTAACTAGGAGTTTGTCTCTCTAAGTTGGCTTCCATTGTACTGGTTAAAAAATGACCAGCTAATACGCCACTGGTTAAGTAGTAAGTGTTATCAGATACTCTGTGTAAGGTTTCAAAGCCACTACGACGCTCGCGATCGCTCAACACCCAATACCTCTGAACTATCGTTTCTAGACCAATCCAGCCTTCCCCTTCTACCTGTCCCAATAAATTATGTTGAAGTAAAAAATTATACTGCCTTTCTCCGCGATCCAAACGACCTTTATACTGTAGGGCAATTTCTGAGTGTTCGGTATCGGGAAACATTAATTTTGTCGCCATTGTGAACCAATTATCTCGATTCCAAGCAACCAAGGTCAAACCTTTGACGCTAATTGGCATACCATTACGTTCCAGCCAGGTTCCTTGTAGAATCCAGCGCCCCGGTTCTAGTAAAAAAGTGTGTGGCACCTTGTACGTTCCTTGCTTTGCTCGAGTACCGCCAAGACTGGATATTAAAACATTAAGATGTCAGGCAGTAAATAAGTACAGTATATCCATTGTGCCAAACCTTGGGAGGACACATTTTAACATAGTTCATCGTTTTTCTCCCTACTTATATCGTAAGCGATTATCCGAACGTGATATAATTCCCTCTCCCTATAAGCGCGAAAGGCACTACGAACACCATGTCATCATATTACGACCGCCTAATTACTTACAAACAAAACCCCACCCTAGCTCTCTTTCAAGGGTAGGTATTTAAAAATCAGGTAGTAGAGTGGGTGATTTCAAAGACATGAAGTTGTGGAATGAAGTAAAATTGTAGACTCTGAAATATATTTAGTTTTCTGCTCTTAGAACTTTGTCCAGAGATCTTCTCCACTAGGCGGTAGCCTAATCTGACTGCTACGATGCAAGAGACACAGTTAAGAGTTAAGGGAACAACCATGAGCTTGGTAATTTCAGATGACATTGTGAAAGCAAGTGGCTTATCAGAACGTGAACTCTTGCTGGAAATTGTGATTATGCTCTTTAAGCAGGATAAGATTAGCCTGGGAAAAGCTAGTGAATTAATAGGGATACATCGGATGCAGTTTCAAAAATTGCTGGCTGAGCGGAATATTTGTGTTCACTACGATGTAGCTGAATTCCAAGAAGATCTCAAAACGTTGCAGGAAATGGGTTGGCAATGACTATTGTGAGTAACACTTCACCAATCTCGAATTTGGCAAAGGATTTTAAAGCTCTTATTAGGAAACTTCTCCCAAAAGCACTTCTTGACGTGCGCCTGTAGCCGTTGGTAGGTTTCCAGGGGTTCCCATGTATCGCCAGTAAGCTAACACGGCAAATGCGATCGCTTCTTTAAAATCAGCATTCAATCCCACATCGTCTGTTATCATGACTGGTACTGAGTCTAACAGGTGCTGTATCCGAGCTTTTAAATAAAGATTGCGGCTACCACCCCCACAGAGTAATACTCTTTGTGGAAGTTGTGGCAAAAAAGAACGGTAACTATGAACAATCGAAGCTGCTGTCAGTTCTGTTAGAGTTGCCAATATATCAGCTGGGCTGAGTTGATAAGCTTCAGCATCTTGCAAGCAATTTTGAAGGTAAGAAACCCCAAATAATTCTCGACCTGTAGATTTAGGCGGTGGTAGATGAAAGTAGTCTTGAGTGAGCCATTGTTCTACTAAAGGATGGCAAGGATTGCCACTTGCAGCCCAAGCACCATTTTCATCATAGGTTTTTGTCCCAGAGGATAAATGCTCTACTGCTAAATCTAAAAGACTATTGCCAGGTCCTGTATCCCAACCACGAAGTTTTTCCAACCAATTGCTGTCACGACGAGGCGGTATATAAGCCACATTACCAATTCCTCCAATATTTTGGATACAACGTCCTTCGTTGAAATCACTGAGTAATGCTGCATCTATACGAGGAACTAGAGGAGCGCCGTGACCGCCGACAGCAATATCGGCTGCACGAAAATTACTAACAGTTTTTATCCCTGTCAGATGAGCAATGACTGCACCTCGTCCCAGTTGTAGACTGTAACCTAGGAGGGGATAGGGGGTAGGGGGTAGGGGGTAGGGGGTAGTTGTATTCCCTATTCCCCATTCCCTATTCCCTATCCCCTCTTTTTGAGGTGGTCTATGATATACTGTTTGACCGTGAGAACCGATAACAGAAGCAGGTGAATGACCGAGTTGAATGTTTTGTGCGGAGCGGGCAAAGGTATATGCGATCGCATCATCCAATTCTGCTAGCTCAGCCATAGAAAGGGCTTCTCCCGCACAAACTGCTAAAATGCGTTCTCTTAAAGGTGTTGGGTAAGGATAAGTCGCGCTAGCTACTAACTCAATTTCGATATCCAAATCTGTTCCAGAAATATCAACTAATGCTGCATCTATACCATCTACAGACGTACCACTGATTAAGCCTATTACACGCATATGAATTATGAATTATGAATTATGAATTATGAATTATGAATTATAAATGAATGGTGATTGAGCTATTTGGGAAAATTTATAATTCTTCTCACTTCTTCTGAAAGACTTTCAAATAAAAAGTCTCCCAAAAGTTCTTGTAATTTGAATCTACCACCAGTTCTTGTGGTGCGGGCGTCTCGCCCGCCACTTATACAGGACAGGTGGGACGCCTATCCCACATCCCACAAAATAAATAATTTATTAAAAAAATTAACTTACTGAAGACTTTTTAAAGAATTACTTCTATCTTCAGAAATAATGTGTAAATCGATGTTTTTGAGCAATCGCAAAAGTTTGTGAGTGAGAGACCCCTTAAAAAGAAGTTGCCAGCGCGATCGCTGACTCGCACCAATTACAATTTGAGTGATGCGGTATTGTTGGGCAACTTCTGCAATTGACGTAGCTACATCATGGCTGTTAACCCGAAGAAATTCACCTTCAAATTCTTGACAGAGCTTTTCGCAGGTTTCTACATACAAGCTTTCTTGTTTAGTCAGAAAGCGCTCCGGTTCAGAAACATACAAACAAAAAAGAGGAGCGTTCATATACTTAGCTAGTCTAGCTCCTCTTCGTAATAATTGAATTGAGTTAGGATAAGTTGATACGCAAACTAAAACTCTTTCATGAATATTGCAAAGATCGCCATTGAGATTGTTAGCGACTGCATTTTCCTCAATGTTATCTGCAACCTCTCGAAGTGCTAACTCTCGTAAAGCAATCAAATTGCGACGTTGGAAAAAGTTATCAAGCGATTGTTGAATTTTTTCTGGAGCATAAATTTTACCTTCTAACAAACGTTCCTGTAAAGTTTCAGGAGTGACATCGATGGCGACAATTTCATCCGCTTCATCTAGAATGCGATCGGGAACACGTTCTCTGACAATCACACCAGTAATTCTAGCAACTAAGTCATTCAAACTTTCAAGATGTTGAATGTTCATTGTAGAATAAACGTCAATGCCTGCTTCTAAAATGACCTCCACATCTTGGTATCGTTTTTCTCGAATTGAACCAGGAATATTGGTATGTGCTAATTCATCCACTAGAGCTAATTGGGGCGATCGTGCTAAGATGGCATCAACATCCATTTCTGTCAACACCAAACCACTCCGAGAAATTTGCTGACGAGGAATTATCTCCAATCCTTCTGCTTTTTTTGCCGTTTCTTTGCGTCCGTGAGTTTCTAAAAGCCCAATGACCACATCGATCCCTTCATCTTTTAGTGCATGGGCTTCTTCCAACATTCGGTATGTTTTACCAACCCCCGGTGCCATCCCAATGTAAATTTTGTGTTTACCTCTCCGTACTTGGCTCAAATCATTAGCCATTAGCCCAATTACCTATTTTGCTGACGGTTAAACTCATCTAAATTTCAAGCATAATTCAACTTTAAAATCTTCACTCCCAGTTCATCAAAAATACCTAAAATTTAGATACTGTATACATAGTTATATATTAGTTAAAAATCTAACTTTTATAATACTTAAAAACCTAGAAATACCGAAAAATACTGAAGTGCTTTGTTTATATAGATGCTAGATTGAATCGGAATGTGGAAGTAAATAGGTCTTGTTGAAAGAGATAGGCAACTCAGACCGGAGTGTTGCCAGAAACATCAGCTTCAACATCCTATTTTGCTCAATGGAAGGCTTGAATTCAAAACGGCAGAACATTGGCTATGGCTTGCTAAGCAATGTATAGGCAAAAGAGCCGCAATAATCACTCTTTGAGCATGAAAACTTATAACTAACCACATATAAGTGCATCTGCCGATATTTGCCACAAGTTCCTTAACGAAGGTTTGAGGACGTCTATTGGCATGGAAAGAATTATTACTTAATCAGGTTAACTATCATTATGGATAATTTTCAGGAAACAACATTAGCTCGTGGATTGGCAAATCATTCTAGCAGTTTAATCCCAAGTTTTGGCAATTCTGATGCCCCGTTTGGAGAAGTAGCATTGCAAAAAGAGAACAGACCAGGCATGCTCTTCATTGATGACAAGGTGGAAGATTGGCAATTATTGGCTGGAGAAATCAACTCAGGTTTAGAAGTTGTCAGGATAGATAGCACTAAAGATGGCATTGCCCAAATAACACAAGCACTTCAAGGGCGCAGTCAGTTATCTTCGATCCACATTGTATCCCATGGCGAATCGGGAGATTTGCAATTAGGCAATACAGTGGTAAATTCTCAGACATTAGATATCACTGGGCAACAGTTACAATCTTGGTCATCAGCACTTGCTGCTGATGGGGACATTCTTCTGTATGGATGTAACTTAGCTGCCGATGATATAGGAAAAGCTTTTGTACAAAAAATCCAGGCTTTGACAGGAGCGGATGTTGCAGCTTCGACTGACTTGACAGGAAGCACAGCAAAAGGTGGGAACTGGAATTTAGAATACTCCATCGGCAAGATAGAGGCAGCTAATGCGTTTAATACTGAAGTCACCCAGGCATATACAAGTGTTTTGGCTACTTACAGTGTTAATGCTGGTGATGTTTCTGACACGGGTTCGGGAACCACTGGGGGATTGGTTTGGGCAATTAAGCAAGCTAACTCGACGCTAGAAGAAGACACCATTAACTTGGCAAAAAGTACTTACAGCCTGAATCAGATTAATAACTACTGGTATGGTCCGAACGGACTGCCAGAAATTAAGAGTCAAATCACCATTGAGGGGAATGGGGCGATCGTTGAGAGAGCTACAGCTACAGGTACACCTAACTTCCGCTTCTTCTATGTAGCAGGAAGCCTCAATCCAGCCCCTTATGACATTGCTCCAGGGAATCTGACGCTGAAAAATCTCACCCTACAAGGTGGTGTTGCCAAAGGCGGTGATGGTATGGGTGGCGGCGGTGGTGCAGGTTTTGGAGGTGCCATCTTTATCAGGGCTGGCAGTTTAAACCTCAGCAACACTACCTTTACATCTAACACAGCAATTGGCGGCAGTGGTTTTCAGTCAGCAGGTCAAGGCAAGGGCGGTGCAATTTTTGCTGTGACTGAACAATTCACAGCAGTAGCAGGCACACCCACAGCTCCTACAATCAAATCTTTCAGTGGGCTGCCGACTTTCAGTGAAAATACGGCTCCCAATGCTTCTAACGAGACAGGTGATACAAAAGACGTATTTGGAACAATTACCCTTGCCGATATCACCGCCCCCACTCTCAGCAGCACCACACCAACTAGTAATGCCACTAACGTTGCTGTTGCAGCCAACTTAGTAATTAACTTCAGCGAAAATATTGTTCTTGGAACGGGAAACATCACCATTCACAAAGCCAATGGTACAACTGTTGAGACCATTGCCACCACTGAAACTACCAAACTCACCATTGAGGGCAGTAAACTCACTATCAACCCCACTCCAGACTTGGCAGGTGAAACTGAATATTACGTGCAAATACAACCTGGTGTTATCAAAGACTTAGCAGGCAACAGCTACAACGGAATCAACGATGCCACAACTTGGAAATTCACTACTGCGGATATCACCGCCCCCACTCTCAGCAGCACTACACCAAACAATAATGCTACCAATGTTGCTGTTGCAGACAACTTAGTCATCAACTTCAGCGAAAAGATTGCTTTGGGTACGGGAAACATCACCATTT